>CAMDOA010000061.1 GCA_945903305.1 Chitinophaga pinensis | reverse complement strand
GCCATTTTTGCGCCGAGGTGTCCTTCGGATAATGGCGGTTGTATTTATCAGCATACATTTTCTGGTAGCGATACAACGGATACAGCCAGCAGATTTCAACGCCGCCGAAATTCATTTTCTTGACCCAGTCGAGCTGGTATTTTATATCTGACTTTTTTATTTCAGTTGCGAACCACCACCAGCGAACTTGGGGTTTTGAAGAAGTGTAATAAGAAACTTGTTGTGTGTTGTGAGAAATCTGTTGTGTGTTGTGAGAAAAGTTTTTGCTGCGTGTGCCGGACAAACCAAGTGCCATCATCGTCACAAAAAAAATGCTCAACAAATATTTCATCGAGAGCAAAACTAAAATAATTAACCGCAGAGTTTCACAGAGGGATGCTCAGAGTATCGCAGAGAATGGTTGCCGCAGATTCACAGATTTATTTTCGAGTTAGAGAATTTATTTTTTGATTGACACAGAGTAGCTCACTCCTCTGAGAAGAAATTACAAAAAACAAAACACTTACAACTCCTCTGTATTACTCCTACTACTCCCAGTTAAATGTATTCTCTGTGGCCCTCTGCGCTAAACTCCGCGAGACTCTGTGTTTAAATAAATAACATAAATACATTTGCCCCAATGAAACAGGAACTCAACCGAAGAAAATTCCTTCACCTTGCCACAGTAACAAGTGTGGCGCTTATGCTTCCTTCTAACAATCTGTTCGCGAATGCCGCACCGAATGACATAGTTCTCAAATATATCAAAGCATCAATCGGTCAAACATTGCGACCTGCATCTGATGTTGACCCATTAGGAAAAAGTATTCCCCTTCCGCATCCCTTCAATGTACCGTGCATCAGCACTCATTTTCAAAACCTGTTTTACTACGATACTTATTTTCTGAATCGCGGGTTGATTGCACTCGGGGATATTCAGCAGGCACAGAACAATGTGGATGATATTTTATTTCTCGTTAACAAACTTGGCTTCATGCCAAACAGCAATCGTCTTGATATGACTAATCGCTCACAGCCGCCCTACCTGTGCATGATGGTGAAAGATATTTATGCGGCAACAGGAAATAAGGAATGGCTGAAAACGGCTTACCCGCTTATCAGTAAGGAGTATGAATTCTGGATAACGAAGCGCAGCACGACTTACGGATTATCTCGTCATCATCATGATGCGACACAAGAGTATCTCGCTAAGTTTTACGAGCACCTGAAAAAAGTCCGCTTGCCGTTGACTGCAACTACTGATGAAGAAAAAATTTCTATCGCCGGTCATCGTTTAGCTGAAGCAGAAGCCGGTTATGATTTTACTCCGCGGTTCGATGGGCGCTGTTCTGATTTTATTTCGGTTGATTTAAACAGCAATCTTTATCTCTATGAAATTACAATGAGCTTTTTTGGTGAAGTACTTAACAATGGCGAAAAAAATTTATGGCTCGACCGCGCAACGAACAGAAGGAAAAAGATGGATGACCTCTTATGGAATGAAACCCGTGGACTGTATCTGGATTACGATATGAAAAATGAACGGCAGTCGGATGTAACTTCGGTTACAACATTTCAACCATTGTGGGCAGGGTGCGCTTCGATTGAACAAGCAAGGAAGGTGACGGAGAAATTAAAATTGTATGAATATGCTCACGGCATAGTGCCTTGCGAAGCAGGTGTTCATGATTTCGTATATCAATGGGATTATCCGAATGCTTGGCCTCCACATGCACTGATTGTATCTGAGGCACTCTCGAAATATAATTTTGAAGAAAACGCTGACCGCATTCGTTCGAAGTATGTGAACACGGTTCACGAAGTTTTTAAATCAACCGGCACACTATGGGAAAAGTATAATGCAGTAGAAGGAAATGCAAAAGTGAAAGAAGAATATAAAACTCCACCTATGATTGGATGGAATGCCGGCATCTATGCGCACATGCGGATTGTAAATAAGACGCGGTTGCGATAGGTAATGATTAAAAAGTGTGACTTCGTTTCGTAATTGTGAAAATAGTTTGGATGCTTTAATTAAACGGCGTTACTCATAGCTTATTATATTACCTGAATTGGAAAGTGAAAATGCAAAAGCTATTTCAGGATTAAGAAACTAAAATAAGATAAAACCAAATTTTTTAAAGTTCAGCGATAACTAATAAATAAAAAATTGAAAAATTGCAATTCTGATTTTAAATGCAATAAAAGGATTTGCCAATTCGTGGAGAATACCGGAGTCGAACCGGTGACCTCTTGCATGCCATGCAAGCGCTCTAGCCAGCTGAGCTAATTCCCCAATTAAAAATTCAGAAGGCGCGCAAATATATTCAGCCATTTAAATTTTATGGTATGCTGTTTTATAACTCTTTCATTTATTTTGCCCCACTAAAAAAATTTATCATGCAAAAAACACAAGAATTTATTAATGCAAACAAGCAACGATTCTTAGATGAACTTTTTGATTTGCTTCGAATACCATCGGTTAGTGCTGATCCGAAATTTAAAGGTGATGTTATGAAAGCCGCCGAGTTCCTTGCTGATAAATTAAAAAATGCTGGAATGAATAATGTTGAATTAATGGCAACCGAAGGTAATCCGATTGTGTATGGCGAAAAAATTATTGATGTATCAAAACCTACCGTGCTTGTGTACGGTCATTATGATGTGCAACCCGCCGACCCTTATGAACTCTGGATTTCTCCTCCGTTTGAACCAGTTATTCGCGACGAAAAAATATTTGCCCGCGGTGCCTGTGATGATAAAGGGCAGACTTACATGCATGTGAAAGCAATTGAAGCAATGATTGCAAACAATGAATTGCCTTGCAATGTGAAAGTGATTATTGAAGGGGAAGAAGAAGTTGGCAGCAGTAACCTGAGTCCTTTCTTAAAAAAATATAAAGAGAAATTGAAAGCTGATGTAGTATTGATCAGTGATACTTCAATGATAGCAAACGATTGTCCGAGTATTACAGTTGGTTTGCGCGGATTGAGTTACATGGAAGTGGAAGTAACCAGTTCCAATCGTGATTTGCATAGCGGGGTTTATGGAGGTGCTGTTGCTAATCCTATAAATGTTTTGTGTGAAATGATTGCTTCACTGAAAGATGAAAACAAGCACATTACCATTGCCGGATTTTACAATGATGTTCGCGAACTTTCTGTTGATGAGCGAAAGGAATTGAATGCAAGCCCGTTCAATCTGGATGATTATAAAAAGGAATTAAACCTTTCTGATATAGAAGGGGAAATAGGATTTACAACTTTAGAAAGAACATCTATCAGACCAACAGTAGATGTAAATGGAATTTGGGGAGGATACACAGGAGAAGGAGCGAAGACTGTTTTGCCTGCAAAGGCCAATGCAAAAATTTCAATGCGCTTGGTACCGAATCAACAATCAGAAAAAATTTCGGAATTGTTCACTGCCCATTTTAAAAATATTGCACCAAAATCAGTAACTGTAAAAGTAAATGCTCATCATGGGGGCGAACCAGTTATTACACCAACAGATACTATTGCTTATCGTGCTGCATCTAAAGCAATGGAAAAAACTTTTGGTATAGTTCCTTTACCGGGTTACGAAGGAGGCAGTATTCCTATTGTTGCTTCTTTTGAATCCATCTTGGGACTGAAAACCATTTTATTCGGGTTCGGTTTAAATACTGATGCTTTGCATTCGCCTAATGAAAATTATGGATTGTTTAATTTTTATAAAGGCATTGAAACCATTCCATACTTCTATAAATATTTTTCAGAAATGAGTTAATTGATTTTTTGTTATGATAATTCTGGCTCTTTAATTTAATTACGGAACAAGAATTATTTTATCATAATACTGGTACTTAAAAATTCATTTGCAGTAATAAAATTTACAAGATAAATGCCCTTTGAGATCAGCTGTTTTGAATTAAATACAGCTGAAAAATTTCCATCTTTATTTTTTTGTAAATCTTGTTTGAACACAATTTCTCCATGCATATTTATAAAACTAACAACGGCTGTTGGTGCTTTTATATCAGATAGAAATAAATTAATGTCGCCACCATTTGATGGATTAGGGTATAAATTAAATGGGGTATTAATTGAGTTGTTTTTATAAACAACAATTATAGGAGAATAATAGAATTCACCGGAGAGGGAAATAATTTTTAATCGATAATAATATTGAGAAGCATGCAATGATAAATTCTTGTCGGAATATTTATAATCAAATGCAGTGTTCGCGGCATTTAATGTTGCAAGTTCTTCAAATGAAAAATTATCAATGCTTCTTTCAACAATAAAATTATTTAGATTTTCTTCCGATTCGGTTGACCAAAATAAATTGTTTTCAAGCCCATTATTTTCTCCTGAAAATTCAATTAACTCTAATGATAGAACAATATTGCATGATTGAATTGTGGTATCTTTTTGTTGACTGATATACCACCAAGTATTTATCACTTCGGGGTTTGCATTATTTGTGCCTCTTGATGCCCATTTGTGACATCCGCCCGAACATCCGGCTAAATTTGAAATACCATCGAGTGAATTAACAGGGTCGGTAAGTAATGAATCATTCCAAAAAAGAATTGGATTTGGAAATAGATTTCCGTTCCAATCAATGGAAGGTCTCAGTAGTGTTACTATAAATCCATTTGCATGATCTTCCACATCCGTCATTGGTAAATGCGTCATACCACGCAAGTAATTTGTTTCAATCTGGATTGATGAATTTGCCGAGAGCATAACACCATTTCCATTCTTGCCATCCCAGACAATGCAATTCACCCCCGCATTTACATTTTGTATATAGGTTCTGCTTGTTCCATTTGGAAAAATAAGTTTTACTTCCACCTGCCCGGGTTTATTTACAGTAATGCTTATACAGTTGGTGTCTTCGCGGCAGGTTTCCAATGTTACATTGGATACATAACCGACCGACCCGGTTGGATAAAGCGTATTATCAGGGTCATTTAAAAATAGTTTGTATTCAGGTGCACCGGGTGTGCCGCCTTCATTGGAAATAGTTTGTTTGTAATTTGATTTTCTTTGTTGCTTCAAATCACCAACCTCAGTTGCTCCATACGAGTTGCACGAAACTGTAAAGCCAAATGGTTTAATGCCATTAAAATTAATTTGTGTAACAACCGAATCGAGTGTATAAACATAAAGATTTGCAAGAAATGTATTAGTTGATCCATTGGTTGTGAAATCCCATTTCTTGCTCCAAACTCTTCCCTCTTTTACAACACCTGCGTTGGAAACAGTTATATCAAAACGGTTAAAAATTCTTTTCGAATAATTAGAAGCATTATTGTTTACCGCAAATTCAATATAATAATCGCCCGACATTGCTGCAATAATTCCCAGGCATTTATAACCACCGACATAAGTTGAATCGGGACCTGTTAATGCTTTTGCACAAGTTGTTATCCAACCTCTTGAACTGGCGCTGGTAATTAATGTTGGGCCTTTAACAATATTTCCGTTCGGGTCTTTAATTCTATAATAAACATCTTCCACATCGGTGGCGTATCCAAAATACATGTGTTCGTTTATTTGAAGGCGGATATTCAGCCGGCTGCTTTCAGCACAATTATAGGTCGCAAAATCCCGTTGCGAATCGTTGTTATCCCAAATTTGAATGTATCCATAATTTGAACATGATCCATTCAGTAATTCGTATGTGCCTTCTGCTTTAGTGGTGTTTTGAAAATTTATAAAAAACAGGGCAATAAGGCGTAACTGTATTACTTTCCTCATAAGCCTTTTTTTAATTGGCTGTTTGTTACGATGCAAGCGGCTATTTGTTGCTGAACGGGATTAAATTTTAATTAAACAAAATTTATTGGATGCTTAACAGGATTTTAGATAAAATTTATTCAAAAAAAAAGTCCTCCGAAATTTCGGAGGACTTTTTTTATAGAGTAGTGTTCAATTGTTTATGCTTTTGAAGCTTCGCCGGTTAGTACCATTTTTTCTTTGATACGCGCTTTTTTACCTTTCAAATCTCTGAGGTAATAAATACGCGCTCTGCGAACTTTACCTCTTTTATTAACTTCAATGCTTTCGATGTTTGGTGAGTAGAAAGGGAAAACACGATCAACACCAACACCCGAAGCAATTTTGCGAACAGTGAAAGTGGCAGTTTCGCCATGACCTTTTTTCTGAATCACATCGCCACGGAATGCCTGTATTCTTTCTTTTACTCCTTCAATGATTTTATAATTTACAGTGATATTATCACCGGCCTTAAAATCGGGGAATGTTTTTTTCGGGGTTAATTGTTCGTGAACAAATTTAATGGCGTCCATTGCTATTGCTGGTTTTAAAAATTGAGGCGCAAATATAGAATTACTGATTGAATATGGAAATCTTACTTTAATAATAGTTGATGGTTGTTTGTTGATAGATGCAGCAAAAAATAAATTATCAAAATCCTGATTTGAAAAATCAATTCTCAATCAGCCCTCTGCCTTCTTTCTTCAGCAGTCCTTGTTCTTTCAATTCCTTCATTATTTTATCGAGAATGCCATTGATAAACTCACCACTTTTAGGGGTGCTGTAGTTTTTGGCAATATCAATATACTCATTCATGGTGGCTTTGATTGGAATATTTGGGAAGTATAATAATTCAGCCAGAGCCATTTTCATCAGCATCAAATCTACTTGCGCCAATCGCTCCTTATCCCAGTTTTCTAATTTGGGTGTAATTAAACTGCCAAGGTATTCTTCGTTGTAATAAACACGGTTCAGCAGTTCATTGGCAAACTCCTGTTCTTCGCTCATGCTTTCGGGAAATTTGATGAACTTTTCATTTCCCTTTGCAATTTCCTTTTCTACCTGGGTAGCAATTTTATCAATCAATATCACCAATTGATTTTCAATAATTGTTGCATCATCGTTCCAGGTGGTAAAAGAATCTTCTACATGCTGGGTGAACAATTCGCTCAGCAATAAAACCTTCCGATATAAATAAAGAATCAAGCGCTTGTCTTCTTCAATCGGAGGATTCTCGACCTGAATGTAATTTTTGTAAGCTGAAGTATCTTCCAAAGCTTTGAACCATGTGCGGTAATAATTGGAATCGGGTAGGTAGGATAGTTTCTGCTCGCGGATTACTCTTTTGAAATTTTCGTCCAGTACTAATTTCTGAATAATAGGATTGTGAAAAATGCGTACAGAAACTTTTTTATCGGCTTCGGTGAGTAAATGTTTCGATGATTTATGACCGGCATCTTCAACTGAATACTCAGCCGTTTTTCCAATCAGGTATAAATTATAAATAAGCAATCGGAATGAATTATTTATCCGTTCGCGCAATGATTTTTCTAAAGTGATGAATGGTATATCAGGACTTTGTTCATGTGTGTAAAGCACCTGCATCACCTTAATCCGAACATTTCTTCTGCTTAAAAACACCTTTTTAGATTTTAGATTTTTGAATTAAGATTTAAGATTATTGAAATATGAATTCAGAATTTTAAAAATATATCGAATATCGGTTAACGATTTATGATTTTAGAATTATTTAATACTTGGAGAAAATTAATCTGCGCGAAGCATTCACCATTCACTATTGACAATTTACAACTTCGAGTTCAATGCGGCAATTTCTTTCAATCGTTCATTTGCCATTTGAATGGCGGCTTGCTGAGTGGTGATGTTGCTTGCTTTTGCTATGCTGAAAATCTCCAACAGTCTTTCGTAAATGCGCTCGGTCTGGCTCATTACTCTTTCACGATTGTATCCTTCCAACTCACCCGAAACATTTATTAATCCACCTGCATTTATTACAAAATCAGGAGCATATAAAATTCCTTTTTCAATCAACAGATTTCCATGAATCACTTCATCAGCTAACTGATTGTTTGCCGCACCTGCCACTATGTTGCATTTCAATCTTTCAATATTATCGTCATTTAAAGTTGCTCCGAGTGCACATGGTGCATATATATCCATGTCCACATCATACACTGCATCGGGTTCAACACCAGTTACTTTGTAAGTTTTAATCATGTATTGAATCCGGTCGGTATGAATATCAGTAACTGTCACTTTTGCTCCTGCTTCTACTAAGTGTTTCACTAAAACTTCGCCCACATGACCGGTGCCTTGCACCGTTACTTTCTTTCCGCTCAAATCATCGTTGCCATACATTTCCTTTACAGTTGCCTTTATTCCCAGAAAAGTTCCGTAAGCAGTAAAAGGTGAAGGGTCGCCGCTGCCACCCATGTTTTCAGGAATGCCTGTAACATGTTCGGTTTCCAAACTAATCCATTCCATATCGCGGGTGCTGGTTCCAACATCTTCGGCAGTAATGTATTTTCCACCCAGGCTCTCAATAAATTTTCCGTATCGGCGCATCATTGCTTCCGACTTATCAGTTCGCGAATTGCCAATGATAACCGCCTTTCCACCACCCAAATTTAAACCGGCAGCAGCAGCTTTAAAAGTCATACCGCGACTCAGGCGCAGCACATCGTTAATGGCTTCGGCTTCATTGTTATAATTCCAGAAACGGGTTCCGCCAAGAGCTGGACCAAGAACTGTATTATGTATTGCGACAATTGATTTTAAACCGCTTGCCTTGTCGTTAAAGAAAACAACTTGTTCGTGGTCGTATCCGCTTATTTGTTCAAAAATTCCGGGAGATTGAATTGCTGCTTCCACTTTACTTTTTACCACAGTCATGCAGTCTGATTTTTTTGTTTAGAATTGTCCCGCCAATGGCGAAGGGTGGCAAATCTATGTTTATTTTCCAAGTTGCAAAAAGTAAGGGAAGGAAGTGAAAAATTTAATCAGTCTTAATAAGTATTTCTGGAAATACAGATTGCGATTGGGTTTGGGAGTCGTTTTTATTTTTCTGAGTCACCTGTTTGCGGTGATGTCCCCGGAAGTAGTTCGGTATGCAATTGATTATACAATTAGTCAGGTGAAGTTTGCATCGTTACTTACTGATTTTTCATTGGCAAATTCTTTTGGTTCTACTCTCACAAAAAGCATTATTGCATTTGCGGCTATCATTTTTGTGTTTGCATTATTAAGAGGCTTGTTTTTATTTTTTATGCGGCAAACAATGATTGTTATGTCGAGGCACATTGAGTATGATCAAAAGAATGAATTGTACAATCATTACCAGCGTCTTGATCAATCGTTTTATAAAGAGAATAATACGGGTGATTTAATGTCGAGAATTACTGAAGATGTTTCTCGCGTTCGCAATTACACAGGGCCGGCAATTATGTATATCTTCAACACAGTGGTATTGTTTTTCATGGTTGCCTATACCATGTATCGTGTAAATGGTGAATTGACTTTATATGCCTTGGCGCCGCTTCCGGTTTTAGCGGTTTGTATTTTTTTTGTAAACAGTATTATTGAAAGAAGAAGTGAAGCCATACAAGAGCAACTTAGCGTTCTTACCTCTGCAGCACAAGAAACTTATTCGGGAATAAGGGTAGTGAAAGCTTATGTGCAGGAGCGAATGGCCGAAAAATATTTTAACGATGAAAGCATTGAATACAAAAAACGGCAATTGAAATTGGCGAGAGTAGAATCATTTTTCTTTCCAACTATTTTTATGCTCGTTGGTTTCAGTACCATCTCAGTAGTTTTTATTGGAGGAAACAAAGTGATGAACGGACAGATTACTCCCGGAAACATTGCAGAATTTTTCATGTACATCAATATGCTCACCTGGCCCATTGCATCAATGGGATGGGTGATGGCTTTGATTCAACGCGCATCAGCTTCGCAAAAAAGACTGGATGAATTTCTTTCCATTAAACCGAAAATTATAAATCCGAATACTGATAAGCATGAGATTAAAGGCGATGTTGAGTTTCACAATGTTTCTTTCACTTATGCAAACACAGGAATCGCTGCGCTGAAAAATATTTCGTTCCACTTGAAAACAGGGGAGAAGATGGCGGTGATTGGAAGAACCGGTGCAGGGAAAACAACCATCGCCAATTTATTTACTCGGGTATTTGATGTAAGTGAAGGAAGTATTCTGTTGGATGGTGTTGATATTCGTTCCATCAACTTGCACGAACTGCGCGAACAGGTAGGGGTGGTTCCGCAGGATGTTTTGCTTTTTTCTGATACAGTAACTAATAACATAGCTTTCGGAAATAATACTGTTGATGAAAAACGCGCAAGAGAATATGCAACTCGGGCTTTTGTTGATGAAGAAATTTTAAGATTACAATATGGTTATGAAACTATGGTGGGTGAGCGAGGGGTGATGTTATCAGGCGGACAAAAACAAAGAATTTCTATTGCTCGCGCACTAATAAAAAATCCATCGGTGTTAGTATTGGATGATTGCTTATCGGCAGTGGATACAAGAACAGAAAATAAAATTCTGCAGCAGTTCAACGAGGTGCTGAAAGAAAAAACAGCCATTGTAATTACACACCGGATTTTTACATTACTGCAATTCGATAAAATCATTGTGTTGGATAAAGGAAAAATTGTGGAAGAAGGAACTCACGACCAATTGATTTTGCGAAAAGGCTTGTACCACCAGCTTTTTGAATTACAACAATCGGAAGAAAAAAACTGAGAATGTTTTGGCGGATAAATGAAAAAGATATATTTGCGAAGAACATAATTGAATATTAAATAACTTACTAAAAGAAATCAGGTGGAAGAAAATAATTTTAAAGGACAAAGAGAGGAGCCGGTTTACACCATTAAAATGAGAGCCGGACGCAGGCGCACTTATTTTTTAGATGTAAGAGAAACAAAGGGTAATGACTTTTACATAACCATTACCGAAAGCAAGAAACGGCAGGATGGTGGATACGATCGTCATAAAATTTATTTGTACAAAGAAGACTTCAACAAATTTATGGAGTCAATGAACGATGTAGTGAATCATGTTAAAACCGTACGCATGCCCGAGTATGATTATGATGAGTTCACTAAAAAACAAGAAGAGTACGACCGCATGAGAGCTGAACAAGCACTCAATCCGCCAATGGAAGAGAATGGTTTTTCTTCTGATGGAAATAATAGTTCTTCAATCAACATTGAAGAAAACTCGGGTCGAATAATTGAAAATTCACCATCAGGAAACATAAATACCGGCAATGCAAGTGACGATGTTAAACTGCATGAAGAAAAACCAACCGAAAGCAAAAAATCTTCATCGGCACCGGCAGGTAATGATGATGATTTGAAATGGTAGAGTTGCAGATTAAAAATTAGAAATTATAAAAACGCTCCGAATTTTCGGAGCGTTTTTTTTATTATAAATAAATTTTATTCACCGCAATCGCACTCACCGTAATACCGGCACGGTTCCCTGTTCATTACAACCCAACGGTCACTTTCTTGCTTTACTATAAACCCGGGATAGTATAAAAGATGAAAAATATAATTTGATTTATACCAGCCAACAGGATATTGCGGTTGTGAATGAAATGGCCCATAACCATCAGTCGGAATTTTTGAATAATCTATTCGCACATCGAATAATTTATTATTCAGATAAATAAAAACCCAGGAAGGCTCGTATAAAAAATTGTTTTCTATGGTGTCTGGATGGCAGTATAATATTTCAAATGAATCTTGTTGGGAATAACCACACGACTTTAAATTAATGGGGTAAACAGTTGTGTCCGATGGTTGATTATTATAAGTATGAATATCTTTTTTCTCCAGATAAATTTTATCATTTCCATAATCCGTCCATCTGAATTCCCATGAATTATACTCCGGGTCACCGATTGCTGTTTTCTTAAATTCAGAATCAATATACTTTTCAGTTGAAGTAAGTGTAGTGAATTTTAAATCAAATAGTTTTCCATTATCAACTTTTCCAGAAATTAAATAATAAGGAGAATCAATTTTAAAATTTGTTTTTAAGCTCCCCAATAAAAAATAGGGATCTCGTTTGGTGCAACATTCCTTTTCCTGATTCAGGTGCAGGTTTATCATTTTTCCTGGTCCTTGAATTCCGCCTTTTGTTATGACACTAATTTCGTTAAATAATTTTTCTGAGTAAAGTGAATCTGTCCGAAGCAAATAGTATTGGCCATCATTATTTTTTTCATAAAGCGGCAATGCTTCCTGTGCTTTTAATTCAGAAGTAATAAATTGAATAAGAAAAAAAATTGAAAAAAAATATTTCATACAGAATTTTTATTTTCAAATTACAGCAAAAAGAAAAGCCGCCGTAAAACTCACGACGGCTTTCAAGTTTAGTATTTAGTTGGTTTTATTTCAGCTTAACAATTTTTGCATATTGAGTAGAATGCTCATTATGTATTTTGATGATATAGGTTCCGGCCGATAAAGATTCGCAATTGATTAATGCGTTATTTGAATCGGTTTTTTGTTGCAACACATTTCTTCCAACAGCGTCAAATAGTTCAACATGAAAATTTTCCATTGCTCCGGTATTTTGAATATTGATTTCATTTGTCACCGGATTTGGAAATATTTTCCATGCATCGGCAGAATTAATGATTTTCGGAACACCAATAAAAATTACCTGGAACCCGGCAATATCATCGCGGTTGCGTGGCCATAATTTCCAGTTACTGAATGCACGGGTAAACATTCCATAGATATAATCTAACGATTGATTCAGAATTAACGAATCGGAATTAAAACCAAATCCAATGTCATTGGATTGATCGTCGCAGCGCAACTGTCCAACCGGAAAAGGATTTGTATAAATTGCCCACTCACCAAAATCACCCGGAAAATCAGGGTTTAGGCTCACTACGATAACCGTATCGAAACCGAGCAACATGCTTTCATAGGGTTCAGTGTAGTTAAATTTTATAGCGATTATGCTATCCATATTAATATTCATGATTGCTGAAGGCAATGCATTTCCAATAGAGGTAACAGTAAAAGTTATGGAATCAAGTGTGGTAACAGTATTTGATTCAAACACTTTCGCTTTGGTTATTTTAATAGCATCACCGCGCTTCAAGCCGGTTAAGCCGGTACCGGTTAATGCAATTCCGCACCAGATATTATTGCTGCTTTGAATCATTACCTGACCCAAATCATACAAGCTTCCTGATTCGCACATAACAATTCCATTGACATCCATATTCGAAATTGTTTTTCCGGAATAAGGCGATGCACCAAAGCCGAGCGGATGCCATTGCAGTTGCTGAATGCTGGTAATGCCACTGTTTTTTACAAGGTAAAAACTATTCGTTCCCAATGAATCAGGCGAATTTGTATAGTAGCCTTGATTGTCAATTGCTTTAATCCAGTATTTCACATAAGTGCTGTCAGGCCCAATGGCAGGTATGGTTGCCTGATATAAGTTTCCGCTGATATTGGTCATTGGCACAGTAAAAAAAGTATTCGTCGATAAACCACTTGCATAAAATATAATGGCTGATGCAACTGAACCATCAAAATCGGTAATTGTTGCAGTAACCGTTTGTGTTTGGGTAGTGCTTGGTACCGGATTACTTAGTGATGTAGCAGTAATAGTTGGAGCTGAATAAGTGATCGGGCCAATGTCAGATAATGTAAGTGGAGCAATCCAGTATTCATAAGGGCCTGTGCCGGTTTTATATTCTAACACAATTCCTTTCACATATGCAAGTACCGAATTAACTACCGGAGTGTCAAATACTGCAGTGGTAAATGAACCGGAAGAAGTGCAAAAATTATCAGCAGTATCATTCCGTATCCAACCGCTCATGTCACGCACCTTCATTTTGTTTCCGAAATTATCCTGAATGGTCCAATTGATTCTTGTTCCGCCACCAATAACAGTTACATCCACCACGCGCACATTTTGCATTTCAACATAAACACCTTCGTATTTTTCACCGGAAACAATTTGAATAGTTTGTCCGCCTTGTCCGTCGTTCAACTCAAAAGAATCAATGGTAATAATGTGCGGAGCGGGAGGTAAATTACTTATGCTTGTAACCGATGATGGAATTGGTAAAATATTTAACTGTGTGTTGTTTGAAAAGGAAGATAGAATGCCGGTTACTTTAATTGTATTTCCTGTAATCCAGTTGTTACCAAGTTGTGCATCGGCCACTAATTGAGCAACAGCAGCGGGGCCGCTACCGGCACCAATAACAGCGGGGTCGGCAAGAATATGAATTCCACTCCAGGCACCTGAATCATTTACAGCCGCTATGTAAGTTCCAACCCGGCTGCCGGTTGTGCTTTGACCATAAGCACATGGATCGAAAATAACAATGCCTTCTACCTGCACTGTGTCGCCAATATAAGTTAATGATGAATCCATGCCAGTGGCTAAGTTTTGATCATCGACAAATTGTAAATCATGAATACTGACTAATGGATAGGTTTGTGAAACGGCCACTGCCGGAAAGAACATCAGCAAGGCGATTATTAATTTTTTTATCATGGTATTTTATTTAAGCTTTTTAAAGGATTGCAAGTATCCGTATTTACTTCGATAAAATTTAATCTTTAAATTAAATAGTTGTAAAGAAACTGTTACCGAAAACTAACAGGTACGGGAATGAATGTTAAAATAAATAGTTGAATTTAATTAAGCTTCTTGCGTCGCGTACAAATTCAATACTTCTGTTTCATTCGGAAACTGAATAGTGTTTTCAAATTTCATCCCGAGTTTTTCGAGCAATGAAATTGACTTTGTGTTTTCCAGTGTTGTAATGGCCACAATCCGTTTAAGCGATAATTTGTTTTGACCGTATTTTAAACACGCGTGGCTTGCTTCAAATGCATATCCATGTCCATTATATTCCGGCAGAAAGGCAAATCCAATATCGACATCTTCCAGCGTATCGCGCTTTATTAATCCGCATATTCCAATCGCTTTGCTTTCTGTTTTATGAATGACAATCCACAACCCGAATCCGTTTTTCTCATAACTTTTCACCGGGCCATTTAAAATATAATTTTCAGCATCGACTAAAGTTTTAACTTTTCTATCGCCAATGTATTGCAGCCATCCTGCTGTATTTAACAGTTCTAGAATGAAGGCAGCATGTTCAATAGTTAATTGCTGAATGAGCAATCGGTCAGTGATAATGTTTTTCATCATTCAAAAAATAAATATCAATCAGCAATGATGAGCATCAAAATAATTACCTGAGGTTCTTTTGCTTTTTTAGCTTCAATTACTTTTTTAAGGTCAGGCGAAATGTGATTTTCTAAAGTAAAATATTTCTTTAATTCGTTTAAAAATGTTGTCGTGTTTTCAAACAAAATTTCACAGGTAAATTTTAATTGTGTGCTTTTTTGTTTTTTAAAATTCAAGAGCTTTCCGTTCCTGTTAATTATTTGTTCGCAATTAGTAATTGCTTTTCGCTTATGAAGTGCTTCAATTGATCTGATTGAAATAATCCATTCAATTTGTTCTTGTTCCATACTTTAAAATATTTTTATACCATTGAAATTTTTTATTTATAAAAACCCCGATGATTTATGAAATGGCAAATTCCATCATTTTAACTTTATTGCGCATCAGGTACTGACGAATGATTTGTTGTGTATCGCGGTTATCCTGGTAATGGTTTATGGTATCTACTAATTCTTCCCATCCAGCAATAGTTTGCTGTTCATCAATGTATCCAAAACCTTTGAACCGGCCTTCTTCCAAACACACCACTGCTTTCTCGCTATGTGTTCTGCCTGATTCAACAATTGCCACATTCTGTTTTGTTTCGTGACTGAAATGTTTAATGGCTTTTTGTACCCGCTTATTATATACATCGGGTAATTCTTTTCCTGCACAGGCACCATTGCATTGGTGTACTGAATGATAAAAGCAAGCTCCATCAGTTTCATATAAGCCGGTTAATTTTTGACACAGCCTGTAGTTTTCCAGCATGTGTTGTACTGCTGCTTTGGCTTCTTTTAATGTTGCGAATGTAACAAGGGCATCTTTATCCTTTACATCAATTGCTTCGGATGATAAACAGAGATAACCTGCTGTATTTTTATTTACACAAATACCAAAATTAAATCGGGTTCTGCGCAGCGCTCTGTTAAAAAACGGTTGATGCTTTTTTATTTCTTCTGATTCCAACAACAACGCAACCAACTCGCTGCCGGTTAATGTGAACGAAACATCAGCAATCATTCGCTTCATCATGGCAGCCTTCTTCGAATTTTTTCCATCCAGGTGCTGCATCACTCGGGGGCGAATGCTGTTGCTTTTTCCAATATAGATTATGTGTCCGTCTTCATTATGCAAATAATAAACTCCGGTTGATTCGGGCAGCTCATCTAACTTTTCTTTATTCAGTTTCGGATGTAAACCACTGAACGCAAATCGCGATGGCGAAACTCTTGATTCTATATAATCTTTGTTAATACCATAAAGCATTTCGAATAACCGTGCTGTTGCCACTGCATCGCCGGTTGCCCTGTGGCGGTCATTGACTTTTATTCCTACTGAAGTGCAAAGATTTCCTAAACTGTACGATGTTTTTCCGGGAAGCAAGGCACGACTCAAGCGAACAGTACATAAATTATTTCTTTTAAAATCATAACCGAGATGCGTGAATTCGCTGCGGATAAAATTATAATCGAAGGCTACATTGTGCGCCACGAAAGTATTTCCTTCTGTCATTTGCACTATCCGTTTTGCTATATCACAAAAGCGCGGGGCATCTTTCACCATATCGTCATTTATTCCGGTGAGTCGGGTTATGTTCCACGGGATGCTTCTTTCCGGATTTATTAAAGTGCTGAACTCATCTATTACTTTAACTCCATCGTGTACAATAATGGCAATTTCGGTAATGCGGTGATAAGGTGCATTTCCGCCCGTGGTTTCTATGTCGATGATGGAATACAATTTTAGCTGTTAGCTGTTTCTGAGGTGAAAGATATTTCACATCCTACTTATTACTAACGGGCATTATCAACAAGTTATCCTGAATAATTTATTTGCATAAATCGCGAACAGCGTTGGGGGCAATGCTGTGACCGAGCTGAGTGGCTTTATTCAAATCATTGCAAGCTTCATTTTTGCGGCCAATGTTGTAGTAAACTATTCCGCGGTTGTAGTACGGGTCGGGGAAGTTGGGGTCCAGTTCAATAGACTTACTGTAATCTTCTATTGCCCCGAGGTTATCGCCCATGGTGGAGCGAACGCTTCCGCGATTACTGAAGGCAGTTGGAAATTTTGGATCGATGTCGATGGCCTTGTTCAGGTATTTCATGGCAGTATCGTTATACATCCGTTGTTGATTTTTATTTTGTAATCCTTGTTGCCAGAAAATTAATCCGATGTTGCTCCAGGTATCCTGATTCAGCGGATTCAATTGCAATGAGTGCTTGTAATCTTTCATTGCCTTATCTAATTCGCCTGCTTGCTTGTATAAAACACCACGATTGTTGTAGGCCAGTGCTACTTCATTTCCTTTATCAATCACATCTGTCCACATGGTCATACCATCTTTCCAAACCTGTGTTCGCTGGTAGGTTCCGAAGCTGTATCCGGCAGTCATTACAACAACTATTACTGTTGCAATTATTTTGTAGGCTGTGTTTTTATACAATTCATAAATGGCATAAGCGAATAATAAAAATATGCCGATGGATGGTATGTAACTGTAACGGTCGGCAATAACAGCTCCTCCAACAGGAAGCAATTGCAACACCAAAGCAACCGTGATGGCATAAAATCCAATGCTGAAAAAAACTTTGTTTGTTCTTTTAAATGAATAAAAAACTCCGGCCATCATGGCAATGAACATAATTGGATAACCATAGAAAACCGATGGAATGCTTTCGCCGGTTTTAGCAGGGTAGGGGTAGTAGGCACTTAGATTTATTGGAATAATTATTTTAAAAATGTAGGTGACAAATCCGTAGCAGGCAAAAACAATGCGCTGCGGAAAACTGAATACTGCATCTTGTATGGCGCCTAAATCCTGTTGCGCGCGGATGGCTACTATGCCAAATATTACAGCGAGAATGAAGAAGGGAATTTTTTCAACAAATATTTTTGTTTCTATTTTTCTTCCCATAAAATAATCGACAAGCAACAAAACCACTGCGAGCGAAACACCCATTCCTTTTGACAGCAATGAACATAAAAAGAAGAGCAAACTGTAGATTAAATACTTTCGGTTGAAATCATTTTTCACATATTTTAAATACCATAACAACGAGCACAGAAAGAAGCCCGTGTACATTAAATCTTTTAACTCGCTTACCCACGCCACCGACTCCACATGGATAGGATGCACACCGAAAAGCAAACTAACTATCACTGCAATTTCAAAAACATCGGTGAGTTCCAATATTACAAATAACACGAGAGCGGTATTAATTAAATGAATGCAGAGGTTGACCGTGTGATACAATTTCGGATCTAATTCAACCAGCGAATAAATCCATGTATAAACCAGCATAACTAATGGATGATAATTTCCCATCCAGTAAGAAGTGAACAACAATTTTAAATCGAACTGCCGAATCATTTGATTGGTTTCAACATATCTATCATCATCGAGATTGACGAAACCATTGCCGAGCGCAGGCCAGTACGATATAAAAGTGAGTACTAAAATTCCGGCCAATGCAACCCACAGTTTTTTGTTGGCTGCATAATTATATTTTTTCTGTTTTGCTTTTTGCTTTACCGGATCAGCGGATGAATACGGATTGTTTTTTTTCTTTTTGCTCACGGCGATAAAAATAATAGTGAATTGCTAAGAGTAATGTGTGCTGATAAATAATTATTCACGCAAGTATCCGGGAATGCCGGTTGCCAACCGGCTTACTTAATTCAATTCGATTGCAACTGCGAAGCAATCATGAAGTCAATTAAAATAAAAAAAGTCTTTTGAATAAATCACTACCGTTCGAATCCATCCCTTTGAAGGGAGGGCTGGGGAGAGTTGTTATTCCTTTTCCATTTCCACCTTCAACTTCAATGTTTCACCCTTCACAGTTTTAAAATTCACTTCGGTGGTTTTGTAACCCGGCAGCGAGGCGGTGAGTTTATGAGCGCCTTCGTCTATGTGCTGCACCCGCACACTGCCGCGCGCCGAACTCTTGCGCCTGATAGTGGAGTGCTCCAGTTTTATTTTCATACTCACATTGGCAAGTGATACAGCAGAATCAGCATCGGCAAAACTGATTTCGAGCGGGCGCTTGTGCGTGGGCACTTTACCCACGCGGCGCAACGAAAAATAAGTGTTGTAAAATGTTCTATGCGATTCCTTAAACACATACATATATAAATCAAGTTGTTCATCAAGCAGCGCTTTCGCTTCCTGAATCACCGCCGGAATATCGCGCGTGGCATTGGCGCTTTCCTTTCGCATTGAGCGCGGCAAACTCACCTTGTCGTTAAATTTCTGAATATCATCAGCCAGCTCGGTAAGCATGGCGGGGGTTAAACCGAGCGGTGTCATGGCAACCTCATTATCGGTGGCGGCCTTCAGCACCTGCTCGGCCATGCCGGTTATCTCGTTTTCGCGTGCGGCTTTCAGTCGGCTTCGGGTGAAGTATGTTTTCTCGCGCAGGTCAACATCCTTTGTTTTAGCTGCCAAAAAGAGCGCGATTTTAGTGATGGCATAAGTGACTTCTTCCAACTTCAGGCGCGCAATTTGTTTTTCTTCGGCACCTCCGATGTTGCGCTGACTTTGTTTCATTGATAGTTTCAACAGTTTTTCGTTAAGTGGTGCGAGTAACACCACTACATCATCGAATAACGGATGACCACTCCAGATTGCAGAGTTATGATGCAGGTGTTCGGTTACATTCCATAGCATTGTTCTGTTCAGTTTCTGTAGTTTTACCATAGCAGCAGGTTATTTTGAAGGTAAAGATGTGATAATTTTTTAATTCAGATTAATTTATTTTAAATTCAAATCAATATATTTTAATTTCCTATTTAATAATTTATAATTTTGATAATACCACAGATACTTTAAACTATTTATAATTAAATATTAATTGAATTACTTTAAAATCAGATTATATTTATTTATATTTTGAATATATTTTATTATATTCAGTTATATATTCTATATATTAAATACTATTT
>CAMDOA010000060.1 GCA_945903305.1 Chitinophaga pinensis | reverse complement strand
TAATCAAAAAGTGGTACTTATTGATTTTAATAATCCGGATACTGCTGATTGGAAAGATATTATTCCGGAGAAAAAAGAATTGTTGCAAGGTGTAAGTGTAGCAGGTGGAAAATTATTTTGCACTTATCTTAAAGATGCTTCACCGCATGTGTATCAGTATTCCCGTGGCGGAGTACTGGAACGCGAGATTCAATTGCCTTCAATCGGAACAGCAAGTGGTTTTTCAGGTGAGAAAGACGATAAAATTTTATATTTCTCGTTAACCTCTTTCACTTCTCCATCTACCATTTACAGTTATGATATTGCCAGTGGTGAAGTTAAATTATTTAAGAAACCCGACCTCACATTTAATCCGGATGATTATGAAACAAAACAAGTCTGGTATCCGAGTAAGGATGGAACTAAAGTGCCGATGTTTATAGTGAACAAGAAAGGAATTAAATTAGATGGCACCAATCCCACATTACTCTATGGATATGGTGGATTTAATATTGCACTGACTCCTTCATTCAATGCTGCCCGAATGGTGTTGCTAGAAAATGGCGGAATTTATGTTATGGCAAACTTGCGAGGTGGAAGTGAATACGGCGAGGCGTGGCACAAAGCCGGCATGCTCGACAACAAACAAAATGTGTTTGATGATTTTATCGCAGCTGCTGAATACCTGATAAAAGAAAAATATACCAGCGCTTCGAAACTCGCTATCAGCGGTCGCTCCAATGGTGGTTTATTAGTTGGCGCGTGTCAGACGCAGCGACCTGATTTGTTTAAAGTGTGTTTCCCCGGAGTTGGTGTTTTGGATATGTTGCGCTACCACAAGTTCACTGTTGGATGGGGATGGGCTATTGAATATGGAAGCAGCGACAATGAACATGATTTTAAAAACCTGATTAAGTATTCGCCACTGCACAATATTAAACTAACGAATTATCCGGCAACCATGATTACTACTGCCGATCACGACGACAGAGTGGTACCTGCTCACTCATTTAAATTCGCTGCTCAATTACAAGCCAATCAAAAAGGAACTGCACCAACTTTAATTCGCATTGATGTGAATGCCGGGCATGGTGGTGGAAGACCGCTTTCAAAAACCATTGACGAAGATTGCGATATTTATTCGTTTATGTTTCACAATATGGGAGTGTCGCCGAAATATTAAATAAAAAAGAGTGAGATAAAATTCAAAGAGCCCAAATCCGGGGTAGCAGTCGGAATCGGGCTCTTTTACTTTATATAAACTTTTAAAAACTATCTTAATACTGTCAGGTCACCTTTCTTGTTTGCTTTAGTTCCATCCTCGTAAGTAATATCAGCAACATAAACAAATACACCAACATTTACCGGCTGGCCTCTAAAAGTTGCATCCCAACCCGGCGAAACTTCATTTCCTTCATATACCAACTCTCCTATTCTATCAAAAATTTTAAGAGTAAAATGCTGAATACCTGTTCCGAAAATATTGAACACATCATTCATTCCATCGCCATTCGGTGTAAATGCATTTGGAATAAATATTGAACCATCTTCAACAATAATTATCGGATAAAGGGTTAAGGTATCAGCACAATCATAATCACCTGATGCAATAAGTGTAACATTAAATTCCCCTGCATTGAGATAGGTATGTATTGGATTTTTATAAGAATCTGTTGCACCATCACCAAAGAACCATTTGTAATGAGTAGCATTGGTTGAATGATTGAGGAAAGTAAATGTTGCATCATTGATATTAGTTACAACTCCAAAATCAGGATTTACTGTAAACGATGCGAACGGTGTTGGATGAACATTTATTGTTGCAAGGTTATTCAAAGTATCAGTGCACCCTGCCAGGCTTGTTACAACTAATGAAACCGGATAAGTTCCTTGTGCATTGTATGTATGAACCGGACTAACATTGGTTGATGAATTGGAATCACCGAATGACCAGTTGAATGATGCGGCACCTGTTGTATGATTATCGAAAGTAACAGTCATTGGTTCGCAGCCTTCATCGGGCAATACATCAACAATAACATCAGGTAATGTTCCAACAGTAATATTGATACTTGCTGTATCAGAACATCCTGAAAGATTAGTACCAACAACCATGTAAGTCATAGTAGAATCCGGAGTAGAAATAACACTCGCACCATTTGTTCCGCTTAATCCAATTGTTGGATACCATGAATAGGTATTGGCTCCGCTGGCAGCGAGTATTGAATTTTGTCCCGAGCAAATACTTGTTGATGATGCAGAAACAGCTACAATTGGTGCTGGAATTATTGAAATACTATTTGTTGCCTGCGCTGAACATCCGGTTGTTAAATCAATTCCGGTTACTGTGTAAGTTATGCTTGAGTTTGGCGATGCAACAACCTGTGTTCCTGAAATAATATTTAATGCTGTCGATGGCGACCATGTATAGCTTCCGGCTCCAATTGCATTCATTACCACTGTGCCACCTACACAAATTGCATTGTTGCCTGAAGAAATATTGACTATTGGCAATGCATTTACATTCACCAAAACCGAAGATGATGAACTGCATCCCCCTGCGATTGTAGATACAACCTGGTAAACAGTTGTTGAGTTTGGATTAGCAGAAACAGTATTTCCGGTTGTGGCAGATAATCCAGTTGATGGACTCCATGCATAATTTGTTCCGTTTCCAGAAGCAATTAACACAACAGAATTTCCGAGACAAATATTCGTGTCAATCGAATTGAGATTAATAGTTGGTGCAGAAATTAAATTCACTACTGCAGTGGCTTCTGCATTGCATCCATTACTCATTCCAATAATTGTGTAGGTAGTTGTAATAGTGGGTGAAGCAGTAACAGTTGCTCCGGTAGATGATGACAAATTAATTGAAGGCGACCAGGAATAAGTTGATGCACCAACTGCACTAATTGTGGTTGAACCTCCCAAACAAATGGATGATGCCAAAGGTGCAACTGATAAATTCGGGTTTGGTGAAACCGTAATCACAATGCTTGATATTGCACTGCATCCACTGGCTGTACTTCCGTTAACAGAATAGGTAGTTGTAACAGTTGGATTAGCAATAACATTATTTCCGGTTGAAACATTTAATCCTGTTGATGGCGACCAGGTATAAGTTGTTGCACCGGTTGCTGAAATGGTTGTTGAATTTCCTATACAAATATTATTTGAAAATGAATTCAGATTTATGATAGGTGCGGAAGTTGAATATAAGGTTGTATTCGTGAACATCGAACATCCACTCTGGTCTGAAACGGTAACTGAATAATTTCCAATCGAAAGATTACTGAGTGTCGATGCTGTTGCTCCATTCATCCAATTGAATACATAAGGAGGAATACCTCCACTCACCTGCAAATCAATTACACCATTACTTTGGCTGCAGCTTGGATCTGATGCGCTCACATTTAACGAAGGGCCGTTTAAATTATCAATCAACACACTCATGATTCCAACACAATTATTTGCATCAGTCACAGTAACAAAATAATTTCCACTAATCAAATTGCTCAAATTCTGAGTAGTAGCAAAATTATTCCACTGATAAGTGTATGGATTTAAACCACCAATCACCGATAGATTAATTGACCCATTTAAGTTTCCACAAGAAGCATCTACATGCGTTTCACTTAAAGTTGGACTATTCGAATTTGAAATAATTATTGAAGCTGAAGCACTACATGAAAATGCATCAGTTATAGTTACAGAATAATTACCAGCCGCCATGTTATTTGGATCCTCAGTAGTATCACCAGTATTCCATAGGAAACCATATGGAGCTGCACCGCTTGAAACTGTCAAATCAATTAAACCATTATTGTTTCCGCATGATGCATCGGAATGTGTTTCAATTAAAGTAATTGGTGCTGAATTTTCAATATACACATACAAAGTTGCTATACAATTATTCGCATCAGATACTGTTACATAATAATCGCCAGCAGAAAGATTAAATAAATTTTGACTTGTAGAACCAGTACTCCAGTTATATGAATATGGCGCTGTACCACCGCCTACTGTTAAATTAATTGCACCATTGCTACTTCCACATGAAGTATTTATATGAATGTCAGAAATAGCTGGTCCATTTGTATTAAGTATAGTTATGGCAGCAGTTGCTGAACATCCAATTGCCTCATCAACTGTTACAAAATAATTTCCTGCCGTTACACCTGTTAAATTTTGCGAAGTATCTCCATTTGACCAACTAAAAGTTAAAGCTGAAGTAGAATTTGTAATTATAAGTGTAGCCCCGCCAGAATTTAGGTTTGAACACGAAGCGTTTAAGGCAGTTGCATTTACAGCTAACAAACAAGGAGGCGCTGATACACATGCAATTATAACAGTAAGTGTTGCCTGACATCCTAGTGCATCTTCGACATCAATTGTATAACTTCCAGCAGAAATTCCTGTTAAATCTTCAGTAGTTGCATTGTTATTCCAAACATAATTGTATGGGGCTTGTCCACCAGCTACAGTTACATTGATATGACCATTGCTTTGACTACAGACAGGCACAACATGCACTTCGCTCAAAATAATACTTGAATTCAAGTTGCTTATACTCACACTAAGTATTGATTGACATGAATTCGCATCATTTACAGTAACATAATACATACCTGCAGAAAGATTTTGTTGATCTTGGGTATTTATTCCATTGCTCCAATTGTAGGTATAAAATGAAGCACCTCCTCCAACTGTTAGATCCACTGATCCATTATTATTTCCGCAAATTTCATCAATATGAGTTTCAGTTACAGCTGGAATATTATTTCCTCCAATTGCTAAACTTAATGTTGAAATACAATTGTTCGCGTCTGATACTGTCACACTATAAATTCCTTGAGGTATATTAGTTAAGTCTTCTGTAATAGAAGAGTTGTTCCAAATAAAATTCACTGGTGGAACACCTCCAACAACAGTTAAATCAACAGCACCATTTGAATTTCCACAAGTAGAATTTACATGGTTTTCTGCAAGCACAGGACCATTAATATTACTGATGCTTATACTTAAAATTGACTGGCATGAATTATTATCAGTAACAGTTACAAAATAGCTGTTAGCAATCAAACCTGAAATATTAGCAGTTACTGCTCCATTGCTCCATGAATAATTATACGGAGAAACACCTCCATTTATAGTTAAACTAATTACTCCATTTGCCATCCCACAAGCAGCATCTGTATGAATTTCAGAAACAGAAGGGCTTTCAACAATCAAATTTGTTGTGATGATTGAATCGCATCCACTTATACTTGTAAGTGTAGTGTTGTACTGACCTGGTGAGTTTATCAAAGCACCGTTTGGTAAAGTATAAGTTGCTCCATTACAGATTGCTACATTCACTGTTGATGCATAAACCGGATTCACAATCAGATTCGATGTAATTAAGGAAATTATCAATGGTATTCGGCGAATTGATTTCCTGTACTTAAGTGTTCATATTATAGGTGAGGTATATGAAAATTATCTTGGGGAAATTTTAAAAACAGGAGCTAAAAATATAACGGCTCAGGAAAACAAAGAGCATCTTAAGCGAAAGTCGCAGGGAATTTATTATACCCCTGATTATGTTGTGAATTACATTATTGAAAATACTATTGGTGAATTACTGAAAGATTGCAAGAGCGAAAAAGACATTGAAAAAATCAAAGTGCTTGATTCTTCTTGCGGTAGTGGTTCATTTTTAATTCGAGCTTTTGAGGTGTTTTATGATGCCTACCAAAGAGTAAATGCAAAGAAACATGCTGGTATTTTTCATGAATTAGAAATAAGAAAAAAGATTTTACTTCATAATTTATTCGGAGTTGATTTAGATAATAGGGCGGTTGAGATTGCAAAATTGAATCTTCTGTTGAAGGCATTAGAGGGATTGCAAGAAACAAGTGTAACAGGTCGAAAAGTTTTACCAAACCTTTCATTGAATATCCGCTGCGGAAATTCGTTAGTGTCAGGAGAATATCACGATGAATATTCAAAAAAACAATTAAGCATTTTTGATAAAAGGTCAGATTATAAGTCTGATATAAAAACATTAATTGAGTTAAAAGAGAAATTTTATAAGGAAGAAAGTAATGAGGAAAAAAATAAAATCATTGATCGCGTTTATACGCATGAAGAAAAAATAAATAAATATCTGAATGAAGATTTAGATATTTATTTCAAAGAGCCAGATACCCATAAGCCGTTTAATTATGATGTTGCATTTTGTGAAGTAATGAGGAATGGTGGATTCAATTGTATAATAGGCAACCCTCCCTATTTAAAATTAACAAGTAATAACACGAATCAAAACTTGTTGAAATATTATAACGAAAAATATAAAACTTTTAGTGGGGGAAGTTCTAAAAACCTCTTTCAATTATTTATTGAAAAACTATCAATATTCAAACCTGATTTCTTTGCATTGATAGTTCCAGAGGCATTATTAACCTCTGGAAGCAATGGGTTAGTTCGGCAAACACTTTTAGAGAATATGAATTTAAAATCAATTGCTCTTTTTGACCATTTTGTTTTTGAAGATGCAACAATTGGCTCAACCATTTTTGTTGCTGAAAAAAAAGAAAATAAAACATCAACGGTTATGAAGGTTATTGGAAGGGGCGGGGTGATTAAACAGGAAAAAAAGATTAATATATCTGATAAAAATTCAGAATGGAATATTTCAACTGGAACAGATTATAGTTCTATTCTTAATAAGATTTCAAAGAACAAAACAGAATTGCAAAACTTAGTTGTCCTGGCAAAAGGAATGGTTGTACAGGAGAGAGATGAGGCAATGGAAGAAAGAAAAACTAAAACCAATTTACCTTTCATTTTAGGTAAAAACATGAGCCGATGGACTTTAAACTATACGAATTATGCTACCTACAATAAGCTCAAAATAATAGGTGGGACTAATAAATTAGCAAAGCATATTCAAACACCTCGTCTTTTAGTCAGGCGAACCGGAAATATAATTTGTGCGACATATTCTAATACTCCAGAGTTAGTTGAAAGCACTATTTATATTCTTACATCTCAAACCGTTCCGAATATTAAGATTCTCTTGCCCATTTTAAATTCTGATGTACTTACATTCTATTTCAGAAAAAAACTTATAACAAACCAACAAGGATTTCCGCAGGTTCAAATGGGGCAATTGGATAGATTGCCAATTCCAGACCTTACAGATAAAAGCGAAAAGAAAACATACGACAAGTTATTAAGGTTATGTGATGAAATGCTTTTGCTCTATCAAAATACAGAGAAGAATAAAACAAAAATTTCAGCAACCAATTCTGAAATTAACGACTTAGTGTATTCTATATATGGAATCTCTCAGAAGGAAAAGATTGTTATCGAAGGGGTTTTAGCAGAGAAGAAATAACGATTTTATTTAATGTGCGAATCTACTTTAATGGGTATGTAGTTACCTTATTTTCCGTTCGTCACTGAATATTGTGAAGGTGTTTGTTTTTAGACACATTAATATTTAGAGTTGATATACAATTAATCAAATTTGAATCTGCATTCTACTTTTATAAAAACATTTCTATGCACACAATTCAGTTTTACATTGATGGTTTAAATCATGAATTGAATTTATATCTACGGAGCACTAAAATATTGGATGAACCAAAACCAGATGAATTTTTCGATTTATTCACCTGTGGTGCAGAACATAATGGCTATTCTATTTTCATTGATGAATCTGAAGCTTATGAAATTTGCAACAACAAAGAATTTAAACGAATGATTAATAATGTGATTGAGTTCAGACAAGTGAGAGCTGCTAAATGTAAGTTTGTAAAAATGCAATTATATGATCAAGCAAAAATTTTGCGTGAGAAGGAACTAATACTGATTGACAATATTTTTAGTGTACAGCGAAAATTATTTTTATCAGAAATATTTTGTGAAAAATTAGATGAAACCACTATTGGAATGAAAGTGTTTTCGAATGCAGAATTTCAAAATAAGTTTGCATCAGCACTTTTATATTATCATCAATTTTCAGAACAAAAGAAAAAAATTCATTCTTTATAAATAGTATAGTATTTTTAATATAATTATTTTCTATAATGTGTTAGTCGTGGTCTAACAGGTATATAGTTACCAAAAAATCCGTTGCAGCCTGAGTTCTGAATTGCGTAAATCGCACATTTACCTGTGTCCCATTATTAGAACAAATAGTGTAAGTGTAATTCGCATTGTGTGGATAATTGGATGTACCTCCGGGATCAAGAAAGGTTCCGGAACAGGTTGATACCGAACCGTTGGTCATAGTGTAAGTCTGCGCACTCGTTGATTTAATTTCTGTTAAAACAATTAGCAGTAATACTGAGCGCAAAACGACTTTGTAGAGGAAAGTCTTAAGCATTGTGGTGTTTTTTAGGTTGACAAAAGGCCTTTTCTGTGGTTTTAGCCTTTTAATCGCACACCATTACTTCATCAAAGTATAAATGTTTCAATTTTTTATATATGAAAATTTGATTTTTTTAAAAAAAAATCACTTTCAAAAAGCGTTAATTTTTATAAATTAAAAATATTTATTCAGCGAAAAATAGATGACAGTATATTGTCAAACACTAAAAAACAAATCAAAATCCATAATAGTGCATCCCGATTTCGTGCGGTGCGGTAATCCACTCTTTTATTTTCTTGTAATGAGTTTCGTCTTTTATAAAATCCGCTTTTGTCACATTAATAATTAATATCGGAAAGTTGCTGACGGTTTTAAAATAATTGAAGTAGGTATTTTGAATACTTGTTAAATAATCTGCTGAAATATTCTGCTCATAATCTCTGCCACGCTTGCTGATGTTGTTCATCAAACGATCCACATCGCAATGCAGGTAAACCAATACATCTGGTTCAGGTAATGTGGAATGAATAATCTGAAACAGCCGCTGATATAGTTTGAATTCATCTTCAGTCAGATTCACACGGGCAAATAATAAACTCTTTATAAAAATATAATCGGCAACAGTTGTGGTTTGAAACATATCCTGCTTGCTAAGAGTATCTTTCAATTGCTGAAATCGCTCGGCCACAAAAAATAATTCCAATGGAAAAGCAAATCGTTCACGGTCGGTATAAAACTGCGGGAGAAAAGGATTATCAGCAAACTGCTCTAATACCAATCGAGCATTTAATTCAGCAGCATATTTTTCGGCTAATGAGGTTTTGCCTGCACCAATATTTCCTTCTATAGCTATGTAATTATGCATGCTGTAATTTTTTTATCTGCAATTGGTCGGTGCAATTGTTTAACAATTCTAAAGAATTCAATTTCAAAACCGGATGAATAAAATCTGGTGCAATTTCCACTAAGGGTTCTAAAACAAATTTCCGTTCTTGCAGGTGTGGATGAGGAACAATTAATTCCTGGTCATTAATAATTTCACTGTTGAAATACAAAATATCAATATCAATTATCCGAGCTTCCCATTTTTGGTTTCGAACTCGTCCCATTTTTTCTTCAATCAATAAAAGTTTTTTCATAAAATTTACTGAATCATCGTTCGTCATCATCATCAAAACCAGATTTAGAAACGGTGGTTGATTGGTGTTTCCCCATGCAGCAGTTTCATAAACCGCCGAAATTTTCTTTACTCCTCCTGATTCATTTAATAATTCTATGGCTTTATTCAATTGTTCTGAACGATTGCCAACATTACTTCCCAACGAAAGATAAATTTGATTCAAATGCATAACTATGCTGCGAATGTAAACACAATTCACTTTTTCAATCAGCGATTCCTTCGGAACACTTACTTTTGGCACCCACTTTAAAAAAGCTGTTAGCAAATAATAAAATCTGAAATTTTTAATAAACAATCATAAATCTAAAATCATAAATCTCAAAAATGAAACAGTTCTTTAAATTTTTCTTTGCCTCCATGCTTGGCTTTATTGTCGGGTCTATCGTACTTACTTTCTTAATGATTGGAATTCTTGTAGGTATTGTGTCGTCCGTATCGGAACCGGATAAAAAAGAAGCATCGTTAAACAGTGTGCTCGAACTTTCTTTAAATTATGCAGTACCTGAGCAAACCAATTTTAATCCACTTGCCAATTTAAATTTTAGTGGCATGGATATGAATGTAGCCGTTGGGTTGAACGATATTCTGAAGCTCATAAAAAAAGCAAAGACAGATAACAACATCAAAGGAATTTATATTAATACCGGCACTTTCGGCGGTGGCATTTCAACAGCTAAACAAGTGCGTGATGCGCTGATTGATTTTAAAGATTCAAAGAAATTTATTGTTGCTTATGCCGATGCCTATTCACAAAAAGGATACTACATAGCAAGTGTTGCTGACAAAATAGTATTGAACCCGGCAGGAATTGTTGAATGGCGCGGATTGAATGCTCAAATCATGTTCTTCAAAGGAATGCTAGAGAAAATTGGCGTAGATGTTCAGGTGTTTTATGATGGCCGGTTTAAAACAGCCACCGAGCCTTTTCGTTTAGATAAAATGAGTGAGTCGAATAAAATTATGACGCTTGCTTTATTGAAAGACATTCAAAGCAATTATGTAAGTGCAGTTAGTGCATCGCGAAACATAGATACATCAATTGTAAACCACATTGCCGACAGCATGTTGATACGCACTGCTTACGAAGCGCTCAGTTATAAATTTATTGACGAAGTTGGATACAGCGATGGAGCAAAAAAATTCATGCACCAAAAATTAAAAACCGACGATAAGAAAAAAATAAATTTCATTTCACTTTCAAAATATTCCAATACACCTGATTCCGATAAGAAAAGTTTAGATCAGGATAAAATTGCAATTGTGTATGCTCAAGGTGATATTGTTGATGGGCAAGGTGATAAAGACAACATTGGCGGCGACCGTTATGCCGCATTATTTGAAAAATTAAGAAGAGATGATAAAATAAAAGCCATTGTGTTTCGTGTGAATTCGCCGGGTGGAAGTGCCGTTGCATCAGATGTTATCTGGCGCGAAGTGACTTTAACCAAGGCCGTAAAACCAGTTGTGGTTTCAATGGGAGATTATGCTGCGTCGGGTGGATATTTTATTTCGTGCAGCGCAAATAAAATTGTGGCACAACCAACTACTTTGACCGGAAGTATTGGTGTGTTTGCAATTATTCCATGCGCTCAAAAATTACTGAACGATAAATTGGGAATCACTTTCGATCATGTTGGAACTGGAAAGTTTTCGGACTTCGGCGATTTATCAAGACCGTTTAATGATGGCGAAAAAGTAATTATTCAAAATATGGTGGACAGCATTTATGCGCAGTTTAAAAATCGTGTTTATACCGGAAGAAATTTAGATCCTGTTTTGGTTGATACCATTGCACAAGGAAGAGTTTGGACCGGAACACAGGCATTAGCCAATGGATTGGTTGATACATTGGGCGGAATTCAGGATGCTATTAACATTGCAGCTAATTTGATTAAGAGTAAAAATTACCGTTTGGTTGAATATCCTAATATTGATGATAAGTGGCTTCAGATTTTAAGTGCCTTCGACGATGAAAAGGAAAAAGAAATCAAATCGCAATTAGGTGATTTTTACAGCATGTTTCAGCAAATAAAATCAGTTAGCGAATTAAAGGGAGTGCAAATGAGGATACCTTATTCTATTGAAATAAATTGATTTGAATAATTCAGCACTCAAAATTCGAAAAAACAAAAAACTGCATTGCTGTTTAGTCATAAATCTTTCATTTGGATTATAGCCTGATGCCGTTATATTTGCCGTCCCAAAAAAGGAAATCATGTACGCAATAGTAGATATCGCAGGTCAGCAGTTTAAAGTGGAGAACGGAAATGAGATTTTTGTTCATCGGTTAGAGGGTGAGCCGGGCGCAAAAATTTCATTTGATAAAGTGATGCTTACTGCCGACGACACAAAAATTAAAATTGGCGAACCATTTCTGACAACTCAAGTTTCTGCAACTATCATTGAACATATGCGCGGCGACAAGGTTCTTGTTTTTAAAAAGAACAAAAGAAAAGGTTATCGCAAATTGAATGGTCACCGTCAGGATTTGACCAAAATTAAAATTGAAACTATAAAATAATAAGACATTAATAATGGCACACAAAAAAGGTGAAGGTAGTACCCAGAATGGCCGGGATAGTCATGGTCAACGGAGAGGAGTAAAATTATTCGGAGGACAAGCCGCAGAGCCTGGAAACATCATTGTTCGTCAGCGCGGAACTCAATTTTGGCCTGGCAAGGGCACTATGATGGGTAAAGATTTTACCATTTTTGCCGTTACTTCAGGAAAGGTTCAATTTAAAATGAGAGCCAAGGAGCGTCAGTTTATCAATATCATTCCGGTTGCTGCTGCGGTAACTGAAGCCTGATTCTAATTCAATTTCATAATACAACCCTGCTCCCCAATCGGATCAGGGTTTTTTATTTTTACCCTAATAGTAAAATCTGAATTGTCATTATTAAAATTTCAGGAAGCTTGCCTTGAATAATTAAAACAGGAAATTAGGATGATTACAAAATAGCCTGCAATTCTTTTTTCATCCCGATTTTTACCAATAACATTGCTTCATGATAAAGAAGAAAAAAATTTCTTCATTAAAAAAATTTGCGGTCGCGACATTGGCAATTGCCTTGCTGTCGTTATTCGGAATGGGCATTTCGCTTTATGAGAAAATATATTCACCCAATGTTACTATCATAAATGACAAGCAATATTTATTTGTGCCAACTGGCTGCACATTCAACCAAGTAATAACAATAATTAAAGAAAATAAAGTGGTTATGAATACGGAAACATTTCGCTGGGTGGCTGAGCAAATGAATTTGCCATCGCATATTTTACCCGGTCGGTATGAGGTAAAACCGGGCATGAGCAATTTTGCATTAGTAAAATTATTGCGCAGCGGAAAGCAGGCACCATTAAAAGTGGTAATAAATAAATTCAGATTAAAAATAGAATTTGCAGAGTTCATAGCTTCGAAATTAGAAATTGACAAACATGTTTTTGAAGAATTATTAGCTGATGAAGCACAATTATCAAAATTCGGATTTACCCCTGAAACAGTCATGTGTTGCTTTATTCCGAATACTTATGAATTTTATTGGAACACCTCTCCTCTTAAGTTTTTGGAACGAATGAAAAATGAATATGATTTATACTGGAATGACAACCGAAAAAAACAAGCAGTGCAATCAGGTCTTTCTTTAACTGAAGTTTGCATACTTGCCTCCATTATTGAAGAAGAAACAAATCGAAATGATGAAAAACCACTCATTGCATCAGTCTATCTCAATCGGTTGAAAAAAGGAATGATGCTTCAGGCAGATCCCACAATAAAATTTGCGGTTGGCGATTTTTCAATTAGGCGTGTTACCGGATTTTATATTAACGAAACAAAAAATTCGCCTTATAACACTTATCGTAAACAAGGATTGCCGCCCGGACCTATTTGCACACCATCCAACACCAGTATTGAATCTGTACTTCAACCCACACAAACCGATTATTTATTTTTTTGTGCCAGCATTTCAAACCCCGGATATCACGAATTTGCAAGCAATTATTCCGAGCATCAGAAAAATGCAAGATTGTATCAGCGATATTTGAATAAAAAAGGAATACATTAATCATGATTAATTTATCATTTGTATTCATAAATTAAGAACCGTGTTAAAATCATACAGACATAAAATTATTGAATACACGAAGCGATACAGTCTTCCGGGTTTTGATGGGCAAAGTATTTACAATGTGTTCAGTTTTCTTTTTAAAGAATTTCAGCGCGATGCAATAAATGTAAGAGCCGGCGCAGTTGCTTACAGTTTTATGCTCTCGCTGTTTCCGGCTATGATGATCATATTCAGCATTATCCCCTATATTCCTATTCAGGACTACCGTGATACCTTGATGAATAATTTGCAGCAATTTTTACCCGCTAATGCTTATCAGGCAATCTATACCACCATTTATGATATTATTAATAACCAACGCACAGGAGTTCTTTCTATTGGTATTATTCTCGCGCTTTATTACAGCAGCACCGGTGTAATTGGTTTGATAAATGCGTTTGATAAAGTGTATCCTTCTTTTCGCAAGCGAAATTTCTGGATGAAAACGCTGGTGAGTTTTAAAATTACCATTTTTCTGTTTCTGCTTTTAACACTTTCTATTGTATTAATAGTGGCGGGCGAATTTGTTATAAATTATATAATGAATTGGCTAGGAATAGAAGGCAACAGCGCCTACTTTTTTTTAGCATCAATAAACTGGTTGGTTATTATTCTGCTTTTTTATTTCAGCATCAGCATGATTTATTTTTATGCACCGGCCATGCATCGCCGATTTCGTTTTTTTTCGGCCGGTTCTACAGTTGCTGCCTTTTTAAGTATTCTTACCTCGCTTGCGTTTTCGTTCTTCATCAATAATTTTGGTAACTACAATAAACTTTATGGTTCCATTGGAACCTTAATAGTGATTATGTTGTGGCTTTATTATAATTCACTTGTTTTAATAATAGGTTTTGAATTAAATGCGAGCATAGAAATTAATAAGCAATTAAAAAATGATACTGAAACCAAAACTGATTTTGAAAAAATTTAATTTATACACTCTGTTTTTTGTATTGCTAAATACCGGATTTTGTTTTTCACAAACCATTCCACAGGTAATTATTCCGACCATTAAAATCAGTATTGATAGCTTAGCAAGTGTTCATCCGGTTAATTCAAATCTTTTCGGGTTTTCAACCGAAAATTTATTTTCAGAAATAAAATTTGCAGATGACACCGCTTTATTTTCACAAATAAAAAAATTAAATCCGGTTGTTTTACGATGGCCGGGCGGCATGCTTTCTAATTTTTATCATCCATCAGGTAACGGTTATGGGTTAAAGAAAAATGAAATTGCCGGCATTTATCTGCAGTATGCGCAACAATTGGAAGCGCAGGGTGTTTTTTCAATGCAATTAAAATCAAATCATTCTTATCAGCAGGATTTTTTGCGCCTTACTCAAAAATTGAAAGCCAAAGTTTTAATCACTGCAAATATTTTAACCGGTTCGCCTGAAGAATTATTAGATCAGTTGAATTTTTTTAAAGACAATAATATTGAAGTAGTTGGAGTTGAATTAGGCGATGAAATGTACCTGAATATTTATCGCGCTATTTTCCCCTACCCGGGCAGTTATATTTCAAAAGCAGAAACCTTTGTCACTATTGTAAAAAAATATTTTCCAACTATTAAATTCGGTGCCTGTGCAGCTCCCAATCCAAGGCTCAGTGATTTGGATGGAACTGCTGCCGGTGAGTTTGTTTATTTCAGAGCATGGAATGATGCTTTATCAAAGTCGCATTTTTTTGATGCGGTAATCATTCACTCCTACACGCCTATACAAATAATACCTAATCAGCCGGTTGATTCTGTTTTTCAAAAAGCAATTTCAGAAACAAAAAAAACTTTTGCTAAAAGCGGAGTCATGATTCAATCGCTCGATTATTTCCGTGAAATTTTTCCTAAATCAAAAATCTGGATTACGGAATGGAACCTCGCTATCAGAAGCACGGATGGCTATTTTCTGAACACTCTATTTCACACTTTATATATTGGTTCTTATATCAATTTTATAAATCAATTTAACAGTCAGAATAAATATCCCGTTGAAATTGCCGTGTATCAAAGTTTGGCTACCGGTGGCATTTATAATCATTATGGAACTATTAATTTAAAAGCAGAGAAGGAAAAATCAGCCTCACGAATTATTAAACGAACAGCCTGGTATGCTTTTGCAAATTGCACGCAATTATTTTCGGGCAACTATTTTTTTCACAACAGTTCAGTAGTAGCCGATTCAAAACCCGAAATATTTTCGTACCGCGATACCACAGCGAATTCCATTATTTTATTCTGGATGAATTACAGTGGTAAAGAATTTACCATTGATTCGTTAATGTTTCGTCAGATTAATTATTCTAATAAGGAAGCAAGCGTTAATTCTATTAAAGGAAAACTGACCGATAGTTTTGGATGGACCCGTTTTTCGCGCAACAGTTATAACACAGCTCCTTTGCATAAAACCGAATCAAAAAAATTATCAGAATGGGTTTTTCCTGCTTATGGGATGGGAACGGTTCAATTAAAGCTATAACCCCCGACGAATCTACTTTAATAATCGTTCATTAATTTTTTACAAAACAAATCTTCAAATATCTTCGGCAACAGAAAAACTACTTATGAAAAAAATAATTTTTACTGCAACAATTTTGATATTATCCATTAGTGCAAATGCACAAATGAAAAGTCAGTATACCAATGTAACTTCCTTTGGTGGTCGCGATGGAACAATTGATATGCGTGTGGAAGGCGGCAAGCAACCATACACCTATTTGTGGAACGATGGTTCAACCGACGAAGACCGCATTAATTTAAAAAGCGGAGTTTATACTGTTATGATATCTGATGCATCTACTTGCACTTATACCGTAAGTTTCAACATCACGCAACCCGAACAGTTTTCTAATTCAACCGGTGGTGTTAATCGTTTCACTTCACAAATTAATGTGTTTCCAAATCCATCTGAAGGAATTCTGAACATTCATTTCACAGGCGATAATGCCAATAGTTTTTTAATTCGGGTAACCGATGTGAGCGGAAGAATTGTGAGCGAAAAACAATTTGGAAAATTCAATGGTCAACTAACAGAAAAAATGGATCTTACAAAACAATCAAAAGGTATATACATGGTAGAAGTTATTACTGAGCGCGAATCGTACAACACCAAAGTGGTACTTCAATAATTATTAATCCGTTTTATAAAATTCAACCTCTCCTGAATTCAGGAGAGGTTTTTTTATTTTAAAAATCAACATACATACTGTTCAACAATTATTATCGTTAAACTGTATAACATTTCACAGCACATATATTTGCCCAATGAACCAAACCATAATCAAACTCTTCCATAAAATGCGCAAGTCACAACTCATTTTTATTGCTAGCATGTTATTCGTGCTCGCTGTTTTTGCTTCGTATAATTTAATACGGAAACCTTCAGAACTTTCAAAAGAACAATTGATAATGGAAGTGGTGATGCAGGGTATTCAATCGCGCCATTTCAGTCCGCAGAATATTGATGATAAATTTTCGGTTCGTGTGTTCGATATGTTTTTGAAAAGAATGGATAACAGCAAAAAATTTTTCCTGCAATCAGATATTGATGAATTGAATAAATACAAACAAAAGGTAGATGATGAACTGAACAATACCTCCCTGGAATTTTTTGATCAGGTAAATACAAAATATGAAAAACGATTTGCCGAAACAAAAGCATTTTATGCTGCGCTGCTCGCACAACCTTTTAATTTTAAAGAAGACGAAACCATTGAAACCGATGTTGATAAAATTCCTTATGCTAAAACTGAGAAGGAGTTAAAAGATGCCTGGCGCAAATCATTAAAGTATCAAACATTAATTCGATATAATGATATGCTGGAAGCCAGAGATAAAGCAAAAGCGAAGGAAGATACCTCGGCCATGGCAAAAAAAACCGATGAAGAATTGGAAATGGATGCCCGCAAAAAAGTGTTGAAGAGTACCGACGATGCCTTTAAAAATTTAGGTGAATTAGACCGCACTGATCGGTTCAATTTATTTATTGGTTGCATTGCAAATGTTCAAGACCCTCATACTGAATTTTTTCCGCCGGCTGATAAAGCCAATTTCGATATTGCCATGAGCGGAAAACTGGAAGGCATTGGTGCGCAATTGCAACAACGAGACGATGAAATTAAAGTAACCAGTATTGTTCCGGGAAGTCCCTCCTACCGCGATGGACGATTAAAAGCCGGCGACATCATTGTGAAAGTGGCGCAAGGTGCTGCTGAACCTGTTGATGTTTCTGAAATGAGATTAGACAAAGCCATTCAGTTAATCAGAGGAAAAAAAGGAACTGAGGTGCGCCTCACAGTTAAAAAACCCGATGCCACTTTTGAAATCATCACACTCATTCGCGATGTAATTGTATTGGAAGATACTTATGCGCAGTCATTCATCATCAATAACGAAAAGAAAATCGGATACATACGGCTGCCCGGTTTTTATGCCGACTTCAGTGGCGCCGGTGGCCGCGATTGCGCAAGAGATATCAGAACCGAATTAAATAAATTGAAAGATGCCGGAGCCAAAGGAGTGATACTCGATTTGCGCGATAACGGTGGCGGTTCATTAGAAAGTGTGGTGGATATGGTTGGCTTATTTATTCCGCAAGGTCCGGTGGTGCAGGTAAAAGCACGCGATACAAACCCCACATTATATACCGATAAAGATCCATCGGTAACATTTGATGGTCCGTTTGAAGTAATGGTGAATGAGAACAGTGCATCTGCATCCGAAATTCTGGCGGCCGCCATTCAGGATTACAACCGCGGAGTGATAATTGGCAGTGCTACCTCCTTTGGAAAAGGAACTGTGCAGCGCATGTACAATATGGATGATATGGTGAATGCTACTTATAGCGCAGTGAAACCGCTTGGCTCGGTAAAAATTACGATGCAAAAATTTTATCGCGTAAGCGGCGCTTCCACCCAGTTGAATGGGGTTACACCCGATATTATTTTACCCGATGCCTACAGCAAAATTGAGTATGGCGAAAAGGAAGAAGAGTTTCCACTGCCTTGGGACGAAATAAAACCAACGGCAATTACAAAAAGCAAAACAAGTTTTGATTTAGCTAAATTAAAATCAAACAGCGCAGCACGGGTGAGCGAGCAAAAAGCGTTCAGCTTAATTGAAGAGCAATCGGTTGAATTAAAAAAAGACAGAGACAATACTGTTGTATCGCTCAATTTAGAAAAATACAAATCAGAACAACTGAAAAATAAAGAAGATAATAAAAAATTCGATGAGCTGGAAAAAACTTTAACCGGTTTAGATATCACCAATTTAACTGTCGATCTCACCCGCATCGAGAGCGACAGCACCTACATTGCCCGCAATAAGGAACTATTAAAATTCCTGAAGAAAGATATTTACCTCAACGAAGCTTCGCAGGTAATGATGGATATGATGAAATAAAAAATTAATTCGACATGTAAGGCAGTGTAAAACAAACTGTGCTACTTTATTTCAGCTTGGGCTTCCAGCAAGAAGACCCTGCGCATTAAAAACATTCCGTGCCGAGCTGGAAACATTCCATGCCGAGCAGAAATTAAAATGGTGGAAAATGATAAAGCATTAGACTTGTTACTTTTAATAAAGAAAAAACAAGTACTAAAACCAATATTGAGAAAAACATTTTAAGGTAAATTGATTTTTTAATTTTTGATTCTTTTGTAAAAATTACAAAACTCATCCAAATTATAAATATAAAACCGCCAGTTATTAGTATCCAATTGAAAACTTTTACTCCAAATGATGGTTTTTCAAATCTATCAGCTTCTGTTATCAGGTAAAAAGATTTAACGCCTAAAATATTTCCCAATAATTTACAATTGGGCTGATTACCACCACTGTAAATTATTTGAAATGAAAATCCATTATCGGGGTCAAAATATTTCCAATTAAGTGCAAGTTTATTATCAGAAATTTTATCAAGCTTAAATGAAGATATTTCAAAATTTGTAGAATAGTTTATTTTATAATCTAAAATTTTTCCATTTATGTTTAATGAAAGTGGTAATCATATATCAGATTTATCTAAAGGTAAAGTTCCACTATTCCAAATTTTGCCAGTTATTAAATAAATATTGTCCTTAATTAAAGAACTATCATTATATACAACTAAAAAGGAATGTTCAGATTTTTCAGCATCAAAAATTAAAGAGGGTTCATATATATCATATGTAATTCCTCTAAATTGCTGTGGAACAAAGTAAAAGTAGAATGCAAGAAAAATTGGAACAATCGCAAGAACTAATAAGATAAAGTTGAAAAGAGTTTTTTCAGATTTCTTTTTTTCAACAAGGGTTTCTATATCATTTTTAATTTTTTCCATAACTAACTATTTTTTTAGTGCGTTGATATTTCCCTTCTCATGCTCTGAATAGTGTTTTTTTCCTCGGATCCTGTCCTCATGAACCGAATTTTTTCCTGCCCTAAATGTAATTTCCTTTTCAAAATAAAAAAGCAGGAAATTTTTTTCCTGCTTTTTCATTTTTACTTTTTCATTTTTAATTTAAACATGCACCAAGACCACATTTTGTGTAACCGGAATGCCTGCTGTTACAGCGGTAACTA
>CAMDOA010000059.1 GCA_945903305.1 Chitinophaga pinensis | reverse complement strand
GAAATTGGAAGCTTTGGATAGTGTAACACTTACTGCTGTTGCCGATGTATAAGCTGCATACTTCAATGCAAATAAATTTGCATCTCCATTATATGATGCTTCAAATCCCACAGGCATATTTGTGCCACCTCCTAAAAGTTTAGTGTTGTTTGCAGGCACAGCCATAAAATTTTTTGCAGCCACATTCATTTGCACAGTGTACTCCCAGTTTTTATCTGCTGCTTTATCATACTCCTTACTGCCTGCTGCTTGCAATGCAGGTTTCAAAGCAGCATCAAGATAAACTTCCTTAATGTAGCTCTCTAATAAATTCCATTTCTTAGTGCAGTTTTTATTCAGAGTAATCAATTCACCTCTGAAAGTTTCAGCATCAAAATCACGAGCTTCAACTCCCGGCATTGCTTCAGCTAATAAAAGTGCATTAAGTATCGCTGTGCCGAATGGTGCATCATACTTTGTTTTCAATGCAGTAAATTTTGCAAGCTTCAAATTGTAATTCTGTAGGGCTAATTTTACAATTGCATAATACTCAGCTTGAGTGCACTTATAATCATTGGGAATTAGTTCTTCCATTTTGTGTAGTGGTTTTGGTTATTAAAAAAAGAATAACGCAATAAAAATTACCTTATTGTCCCAATTAAAATATTATCCCGCTTTTTTATAGAAATAGTCAAAAATTTCATTTTTACGCAGAATACGCACTTTCTAAAATAGGAATTTCATTCTCCGGCGTAGAAATTTCATTCTCTGGCGTAGGAATTTTATTGGAGGGCGCAGGAATTATGTTGGCGGACATAGGAATGGTACTCGCGGGTCTGGGAATGTTTCAACTCTCCGAAGGAAAGTTACTCGCCTCCGCAGGAATGATTCAACTCCCCGCTCCACAGTAACACAAAAGTCCTCATAATGTCATACTATATATAATAGCATAACACCCCAACAAAATAAAACTCTTACAACTCCTCTGTATTACTCCTATTACTCCCAGTTAAATGTATTCTCTGTGCAACTCTGCGAAAAACTCTGCGCAACTCTGTGGTTAACTATTAAATACATTTGATTCTGAAAATTTAATTCATGCGAAAACTTTTTGCTGCACTCTTAATAATTCTGCTGCTTCCTTTCCCTGCATGCAAAAAGAATTTTCCCGATTTAGATTTCAAACAAGAGATGCGGAAATTCATCATGGAAATTTCGGCTTATGCACGCGCACAAAACCCATCGTTCATCATCATCCCTCAAAACGGTCCCGAGCTTTATACTTCAAACGGACTTTCGTCGGGCGATGTGGTTCCCGATTTTTTTGATTCAATAAACGGAGTCGGTCGCGAAGACCTCAACTATGGTTACGACAACGACAACAAAGCCACCAAGTCCGACGACAATAAATACATGCTCGATTTCTGTACCCTTGCTTCCAATCATGGAAAAAAAGTTTTAGTCACCGATTATTGTTCCGACCATTCATTCATTGATAATTGTTTTGCGGTAAACAGCGCGCATGGTTTTATTTCATTCCCATCCGCCGACCGCGAACTGCGCTCCATTCCAACCTATCCATCAACTCCCGAAAACGAAAACGCAGCAGACATTGTAAATCTTGATTCCGCAAAAAACTTTTTATACCTCATCAACACTGATAACTTCACGAGCAAGCAGGATTTCATTCAGCAGGTATCAGCAACAAATTATGATGTGATTATCATAGATGCATTTTTTAACGACGAACTTTTTACTGCTTCAGAAATAAATCAGTTAAAGATGAAAGCAAACGGCGGCATTCGGTTACTGATTGCCTACATGAGCATTGGCGAAGCAGAAGATTACAGATGGTACTGGCAAAAAGACTGGAAGCACGGCAATCCCGATTTCATTGAAAAACAAAACTCGCAATGGAAAGGAAATTATAAAGTACGCTACTGGATGACCGACTGGAAAAATATTATTTACGGAACTTCCGATTCATACACTCAGAAATTATTAAACACCGGTTTCGATGGAGCATATCTCGATATTGTTGATGCCTTCGAATACTTTGAGGGGAATTAAAATTCATGCAAGAAAAAAATTCCCCTCCACTAAAAATATTTTTTTAACCTTTGAGAAAACAAAAACACAAAGAGCGGAGTCAGCTCTATAAACTCCGACAACCAAAAAATGAAAACACTTTTATTATTTTCTGCACTGTGTTTTTTGAGCATCACAACTTTAAAAGCACAAGTACCAAACAACGGATTCGAAGATTGGGAAAATGATTTAGACGGAAACTGGAATCCTAAATTCTGGACCACTTCCAGTTCTACTCCCGATACAAATGTGTTTCAATACACTCCTGCATATGCTGGCAATTATTCCATGCAGCTATCGACCATGAGTGTAGGTGGCGGTTTTGTATTGCCTGGCATGGCAACTATTACTTATCTATCGAATGATCGGCCCACTCAAATGACAGTATGTATGCAGTCAACTGTTGCAACCGGCGATCAGATATTAATTTATTATTCCTCATGGAGAAATGATACCATCATTGCAGCGGTCGGCGACTGTTCTTTTCATATCGACAGCACCATGTCACAGTTTAATTGTATCACATTCCCAATTTCCTATCTGCGAGATGTAATGATTCCTGATACTGCTCAGATAATGATACTTGTTGGTAATTTTTCAACTGCACAAGTTGGCACAAGCTTAATAGTTGATGATATTACTTTTAGCGGATTCAATAACGGAATCAATGAAGCAGAAAATAATTCCTCTGCAACGCTTTTACAAAACTACCCTAATCCATTATCAACCTTAGGTGTCATTCCCATTTCACTTATACAAAATTCAAATGTTGTTATAAAAATTTTCGATATGCATGGAAGAGAAGTAAAAACAATAGCTGATAAATTTATGACATCCGGTCATCACAACATTAATTTATCGGTTAATGAATTGCCGAAAGGATTTTATTACTACAATGCCAAGGGTGAGAACTTCAATCTGACAAAGAAGTTTATTGTTGATTGAGTGGCTTCTTTAAATTTCAGCTGCATTATTATTTGAACTGAAACGGTAATTTTATTTTCATCATACTTGCATGCTGATGAAACCGGATTGCTTTTGAAACAAAAAACTTATTTTGAAAACCTCGACAGTTTAAGAGCTGTAGCGGCATTATTGGTCATTTTCTATCATTTCACACTGTGGTTTCATTTCCCGGATGGAAATTTTTATGCTGCAGTACAGCGGATAATTTCGTTCAACAACCTGGGCGGGCCGTTAGCTGTTCGGTTCTTTTTTGTGCTCAGTGGTTTTCTGATTACCTACCTGATGTTCGAGGAACAAAAGCAAAACGGAAAATTCAGCATCAAAAATTTTTACATACGCAGAGTGCTGCGCATTTTTCCTGTTTACTACCTCTCTTTAATCATCGGCTTTATCATTTATCCGTTGTTGATGAGTTTAAGAGAAATACCGTTTCATGAAGTATCAAATCCGGTTTTGTTCTCATTGTTCTTAGCCAATTTTGATGTGATGTATAATAACTCTCCGGTCAACGGTTTGCTTGGCTTGCAATGGAGTGTGGCGGTTGAAGAACAATTTTATTTACTGGCACCGGCACTTTTTTTACTTGCCTATAAAAAATATTTTTCCCGGATGCAATTACTATTCATTGCCGTTTCCTATCTGTTTTATATTCGTCATTGGAACGATGGAACTTCGGTTCCGCATTATCACACTTTAAGTGTACTTAGTTATTTAGCATTCGGAAGTTTGTTGGCATGGGCATGTTCAAATCATTTTGAAACGATAACGAAATGGCTGAATAAAATTTCCGGAACTTTCATTTTCATAGTTTATTCTTTGTGTTTAATTTTTATTTTTTTCTTCAATGATATACATGAAATGATTCCGTTCATCAATGCTATTGTTTTGAAAATCATCACAACAATATTTTTTGGATTTATTATTCTTGAACAGAATTATTCAGAACAATCAGTATTTAAAATGGGAAGAATAAAAATTTTAGCATGGCTTGGCAAAATCAGTTACGGAATATATATCTACCACATGACAGCCATTTACCTGGTTATTTATTTTTTCAAATTGAATGAGCAGACCATTTGGTTTCAGATGATTGCAGCTTTACTGCTTACAATCGCAATCAGTTCAATCAGTTTTTTCTTTATCGAAAAATATTTTCGGCAGCTAAAAAGGAAATTCGATTAATGAAAATTTATATACGGTGTACCTGATTAATTCTCAATCTCAAACAAAACTCCACCTACACTTCCGGGTGGTTTTTTATTTAAGTGGCGATATGATTTGTCGGTTGCTTCGCGACCGCGCGGTGTGCGTTTTAAATATCCTTCCTGAATCAGAAAGGGTTCATATACTTCTTCAATAGTTCCGGCTTCTTCGCCGCAAGCGGTTGCAATAGTGGTTATACCAACCGGCCCGCCTTTAAATTTATCAATGATGCAGGAGAGAATCCGGTTATCCATTTCATCCAATCCATGCTCATCCACATTCAATGCTTTCAATCCATACTTGGCAATTTCCAAATCTATTTTTCCATTACCCTTCACTTGTGCGAAATCACGCACACGACGCAAGAGTGCATTCGCAATTCGTGGAGTGCCACGGCTTCGACCCGCAATTTCCATCACTGCATCTTTAGCAATGGGAGTATTTAAAATTTCCGATGAGCGTTCAATAATTTTATTTAAAACTTCAGCAGTGTAATATTCCAATCGCGATGTGATTCCAAAACGCGAACGCAATGGTGATGACAATAAACCGGAGCGTGTAGTTGCTCCCACCAATGTGAACGGATTTAAATTGAGTTGAATGCTTCGTGCATTGGGGCCACTGTCGAGCATAATATCAATCTTGTAATCTTCCATGGCTGAATACAAATATTCTTCTACCACAGTTGAGAGTCTGTGAATTTCATCAATGAACAAAACATCGCGCTCACCGAGATTAGTTAAGAGCCCTGCAAGGTCGGCAGGTTTTTCGAGCACTGGTCCTGAAGTGATTTTAATATTCACTCCCAACTCGTGTGCAATGATGTGGCTCAAAGTTGTTTTGCCCAAACCCGGAGGGCCGTGTAACAACACATGATCCAGCGCTTCGCCGCGTTGTTTCGCTGCTTTAATAAATACTTTCAGATTGTCAACTATTTGCGGTTGCCCCATAAATTCTTTGAACTCTGCGGGGCGAAGAACTTTTTCAATTTCTTTTTCCGCTGCAGTAAGCAACTCTTTTTCGGGTTCGGTATTTGGATTGCGTGACATGGTGTTGTGGGTTTCAAAAGTAAATGAAAATCGTATTGAAGAAATTTTGATTACTCACAGTTGTTTTCTACCACAATTATTTTTTACCCACAATCGTTAATCTGAAAGATTTTTGTGTAACGAAATTGGTTCACATAATTTAGCCCTCGTGAAAAATTAATTTGAAAACAGTTTCAAATCGAAAACAATAACATGCGTAAACTATTTTTTTTTCTGACTGTTGTCATTCTCCTCACCGCACGCATTGCATCAGCATCCATTATTTTATTGCCGATGGATTTAAAACAGGCGCAGCATCTGAAAGCATATGGAATGGCCTACTGGGTTTTGAAACAAGATATCACTGTGGATTGGATGCTGAATTATCGCGGTGGTAGTTTTTCATTTCCATACACAAAAATATTTGAAGATGAATGTGTTGTTCGCGGTGTAAGTTATGAAGTGATTCCGAATTCAAAATATCAAAGCATCATGGCCGAAATTCAAAGCCCTGAAGTGAATCAGGATATTGTGAAACTGGAAAAAGCACCGAAGATTGCTGTGTACTCACCAAAAAATAAATTGCCTTGGGACGATGCTGTAACCATGGTTTTAACCTATGCCGAAATTCCATACGATTTAATTTATGATGATGAAGTGCTGGAAGGAAAACTTCCGCTGTACGATTGGCTTCACCTGCATCACGAAGATTTCACCGGGCAATATGGAAAATTTTATGCGCAGTTTGGTTCTGAACCATGGTATAAGGAAGATGAAAAGCGGCAGGAAGAAATGGCTGCAAAATGGGGTTATAGTAAAGTTTCAGAATTGAAATTAGGAGTGGCAAAACAATTCAGAAATTATGTTGCCGGTGGCGGATTTTTATTTGCCATGTGTTCGGCAACTGATACTTACGACATTGCGCTTGCTGCTGATGGCATTGATATTTGCGGAAATGTATTTGATGGTGATCCGATGGATGCCGGTGCTCAATCAAAATTAAATTTTACGAATTGTTTTGCATTTGAAAATTTTAAAATTGTGACCAACCCGATGGAATATGAATTCAGCAATATAGATGCAACCAGTCCACGACCAAAAATGAATGATGATTATTTTTCGCTCTTCGATTTTTCTGCGAAGTATGATCCTGTTCCAACTATGTTGTGTCAGAATCATACTACAACAATTAAAGGTTTTATGGGGCAAACAACAGATTTTCGTTCGCAGTATATTAAATCTGATGTGTTGATTATGGGTGAATACAAACCATTCAATATGGCACGCTACATACATGGAAATTTCGGCAACGGTATGTGGACTTTTTATGGCGGCCACGATCCGGAAGATTACCAGCACATGGTTTATGACCCGCCAACTGATTTGGCACTGCACCCAAACTCACCCGGTTATCGTTTGATATTGAATAATGTTTTATTTCCTGCAGCGAAAAAGAAACACCAGAAAACCTGATGAGAAAATTTTTAATTGTCGTTATACTTTTCATTACTACAAATACTTTTGCGCAAAATTGTTTGGATGTTGTTGCGCAAAATCAATTGAATTCCATTCTGAGTTTAAACGGTGATTATGAAACTGATTTAAAGAAAACAGTTGAACTCACAGCCGGAAAATCTTCAATGATTAATATTGAAACCGAAGGTGATTATCAATATTTATTAGTGTTGGTATGCAAAAGCGGAATAAAAGGTTGCGGATTGGAATTGCAGGATAATAACGGAATACAACTCAGTTATATTTTGAACTATGCCGGTGCCGAAAATTATTATGCAACCATAGAATTTAATTCTGATTTAAAAAATGTGTATCGCGTTTTGTGTACTTCCACTTCATCGTGTTGCGCTCAGTTGGTTTTATTGAGTAAACTGAATGAAACGGAAGATGAAAAAACAAAACTGAAATATTAATAGCTACTTAACCGCAGAGACGCAGAGTTTTATTTTTCTTTCATCTTACTTTTTTCGAAACTCAGCACAACAACAATGACTATATAGCTATAAAAATTTATGTGAAATGAATTCTCTGCGACTTTGCGTCTCTGCGGTGAAGTCTAATTCCAGAACATCCAACTCACACCGAATTTTAAACCTCTGTCGGCAGCAGGATAAGTTGGTGCGGTAAAATATCCGGGAGAAAATAAATGCTGGTCTATGTTTTCCAATCGCAAAAATATTCTTGCTGATTTCACTTTTAAATTGATAAACAAGTCTGCCACCGGATAGTATTTCATCAACTCATTATTCTGTTGATAATAAGTAAGCATGGCAGGATTAAAAGCCGGTGCATAATAATCACTTACATAATTTACTTGAATACCGGTACAAAGCCCAAGCGCATTTTTAAATAGATTTTTTTGGAAGTACAAAGAATGTTTTCCAACATAAGTTGGAAATCGAAATATTTTTTCATCCAAAAGATTTATTCCAATTTCATTATCGAGATGAAATTTTCCGAACTTGAAATTCTTAGAAGCATAAATACACCAGCCGTTTAAAGAGCCATTGTATTGCGCCGGTTCAGCTGTAACTGAATAGTAAATGGGATTTTTATTGATTACATATTTTATTCCTGCATTTGCATGATGCTTGAAATTGCTGAAAGCAAATTGTGCAAATGATTCTGTTGAAGGTGTGAAAGTGTTATTCCAGAAAAAATGATTGGAGTAATAATGATTCATCATCCATGTGGCAGGTGTTCTGTTTGATTGAATCATCAAATAAAAAGCAGAATGAGTTTTGGTATAAAGGGATATGTAGGAATTCAAATGATATTCAAAATCGCCGTTGGTTACCGTTCCGGCTTCTGCTTTCAGATAAATCGAAAAATGTTTCAAAGAATACAATTCCATTCCAAGTTTCATCTCATTTATAATTGAAGAAGAATGATATGTAAAGCGATGCAAATCATGAGAAGCATAAATGCGAAATGGAAATTTTCTATAAGTAGTGCTTGATGAATCCTTGTTTTTTTCATTTTCCCACTTTAAAGATATTTCGTTATGAAAATTGGAATAAGAAGAAGTATCGTTTGTGATTTCAGCATTCAAAAATTGCGCATTATTGAAGAAAGAAAAATCTAAGCTGTCATCAATAAATCCATATCCGTATTTCGAATAATCAATATGATGTTGCAAGCGAATAGCTGCATTAAATTGTTGCTGAAAAGTGGTGTCGTTAATTTTTGTTACATACTTATTTCCCCAGCAATATGAATGATAAGCACCATAATGAGTTCCACGCAGCGAAGCAGATGCATTATTCAAATTCACATTCGCTAATGATTTATCAATGAGCAATGGATTGGTAAAAACGCTGTCTTCATTCACACCGCCATTCAATTCCCATTTCAAACGATTGATAATAACATAAGGCGAAACCTGGTAACGCTGATTTTTTGATCGCACATCAGCAAACACATTCACATCAAATACATTGGAATGCTGTCGTGCATACAACCCTGGAACTCCTTGTCGCAAAAACTCCACTCCGACATTTGTATTTCGTCCGAAGTTCTGTGTGTGTGTTCCTGTTAATTGTTGTTCCGATTTGCTTCCTGTTATATAAAATAAATGTGTGTATGGTTTTACAGTATTGTAGAAATGCAATTTTTCAGGAGTCATTAAGTAGGGTTCTAAACTTTCAGTCATTCCCCATTTTAATCCGGTTTCGTATTGCGAATGATAAATGGTTCTGAAACCCGGAGTTGCATTGATACCCAGATTCATCCATCCAAATTCTTTCTGCATTAAATCATAATCATGAAAAAGAGAAATGCTCGTATCAATCACTCTTAAATATTGGCGGTCGTGCGGATGAAAAAACTTTGTCCAGTTCGGATTGTAACGATGGTAAGTCGAATCATCGCCAATGGCAATTGATTTCTCTATGATGATAGTTAGGAATAAAAAAAGAATAAATAGTTTTCTTATCATTTATAATTTTTACAATACTGCAACTAATTCCCTGATGATGAATGACATTCTTGGTTCGGCTTCTTTAGCAGCAGCCACCACTTCCTGATGCGAAATTTTTTGAGGAGTTACAGGATTTCCTTCATCAGTAATTACACTGATTCCAAAAATTTTCATGCCACCATGATTACCAACTATCACTTCGGGAACAGTGCTCATTCCCACTGCATCGCCACCAATCAATCGCATGTATTTATATTCTGCCGGGGTTTCGAATGTTGGTCCGGGCACGCCCACATAAACTCCTTCGTGACAAACAATATTATTTTTTATAGCAATTGATTTTGCTTTTTCAATCAACGCTTTATCATATACCGAATGCTGATCAGGAAAACGAGGACCGAGCGATTCATGATTTTTTCCAAGTAAAGGATTCATTGGTTGCAGATTGATGTGGTCGTTGATCACCATCAACTCACCAACTTTAATTGCAGGGTTTAATCCGCCTGCTGCATTGGTTACGATTAAAGTTTGTGCGCCACATGCTTTCATTACACGGGTTGGAAACGCAACTTCCTGCATGGTGTATCCTTCGTAAAAATGAAAACGACCTTGCATCACCGCAACTTTTTTTCTACTCAATTCTCCAAAAATTAATTTCCCCGGATGACCAATTACTGTTGATACCGGAAAGTGCGGAATGTCTTTGTAATCTATTGTCGCGTGAACTTTCAATTGATTGACTAATTCAGCCAATCCGCTTCCGAGAATGATACACACTTCCGGAATGAAATTGCTTTTTGCAAGAATGAACTTTGATGCTTCTTCTATTTTCTCTAATAAATTTTCCATGCTAATTGTGTTGATGCAATTTGGTGCGAACAAAATCAAAAATAATTTTATCGAAACGAATTTTTTCTTCGGGTTGAAATTTCATTTTAACTGTTAAAGTATATAACCGGTTTTGCAGTAAGGCTGAATTGTTTTTAAATTTCATTAATCGCATCGCATCTTTTTCGGTAGTAATGATAACGGCATTTACATCATTGAGTTTTTCAAAAGATGAAACTATATTTTTCAAATCACTTTCAGTAAAATCATGATGGTCGCTAAACAGGGACGATTGAAATTTTATTCCAAGTGAATTCAAATAATCAGTTATGTATTTTGGTTTTGCAATTCCGCAAACAAGCAAAACATTTTTAAAATCTTTTAACTGGTTTTGTTTTTTTTCTTCAGTGAAAAACTGAACAGGATTGCCATATTCCAATCCTGTAAAAAAAACTTTCGTTGAATCAATTGCTGAAATATTTTTTAAATAATTTTTGCGAATTGTTGCATCAGGATATGTATTGCATCGTGTGAAAATGATGACATCAGCACGACGATAAGCGTTTTTGTTTTCCCGTAAATTTCCGGAGGGTAAAAGAGCATCGTTAAAAAATGGCGCATTAAAATCGCTCAGCAAAACAGTCAATCCGGGTTTCACCCAACGATGTTGAAATGCATCATCCAATAAAATTAAATCCAGTTCATCTTCGGCCAACATCAATGGAATTCCGGTTGCACGGTCTTCACAAACACTGACCATTGCCTCCGGAAATTTCAGTTTCATCTGCAATGGTTCATCGCCGCAATCCCTCGCAGTTGAATTCATCGCAACCATTTTAAATCCTTTAGTTTTCCGTTTATAACCACGACTTAAAACTCCGGTTTTAAAAATCTCTGTTGTCAGTTCAAGTAAGTATTCCACCATTGGCGTTTTTCCTTGTCCGCCCACCGCTAAATTTCCAACACCAATAACAGGAAGGTCGAATTCAATGCTCCGGTTTATTTTTTTATCGAAAAGAAAATTCCGAATGCCAATTCCTATTGCATATAAAATTGAAAAAGGAAGTAGTAAAATCTTGCGCATAAAGTGAAAGGCGAAAGTAATTCAAAGCATGTTTTGATTTCATAACTGAACAGCCACTAATTTCGCCAAAAAATATTCTCAATGAAACTCAACGAGATAATTAAAGTCCTCGAGCAATTTGCTCCTTTACAATTACAGGAGGGTTACGATAATGCAGGATTGATAACAGGAAATCCGGAAATGGAAATCAGTGCAGCATTGCTGACTCTGGATAGCACCGAAGAAGTGATTGATGAAGCCATCGCCAGCAATTGCAATCTGATAATCGCGCATCATCCGATTGTGTTTAATGGATTGAAAAAAATAAACGGGAAAAATTATGTAGAGCGCACAATTATTAAAGCAATAAAGAATGACATTGCTATTTACGCCGCACACACCAACCTCGATAATGTTCGGGTTGGTGTAAATAAAATAATTGCTGATAAGCTTGGATTGATAAACACTAAAATCCTTTCTCCGAAAAAAAACCTGCTGAAAAAATTGTACACTTTTGTTCCCGGTGAGCATGCTGAAACAGTGCGCAACGCGCTATTCGCAGCAGGAGCCGGACACATCGGAAATTATTCAGAATGCAGTTTTAATGCGGAAGGTTTCGGAACTTTTAATGCCGGTGAAGGAACCAATCCACATGTGGGCAGTCATGGAATTCGGCATCGGGAAGAAGAAATTAAAATCGAAGTCATTCTTCAGTTTTGGAATGAAAGACAAATTGTAAAAGCGCTTTTTGATTCTCATCCATACGAAGAAGTTGCCTATGATATTGTTTCGCTAGATAATATTTATCAGGATGTTGGTGCAGGATTGATTGGAGAACTGCCAATTGCGTTAGCTGAAATCAATTTTCTTAAGCACATTCAAAAGACCATGCAAGCACCGTTGATTCGCCATACCAATTTCCTGAATAAAAAAATTACAAGAGTTGCGGTGTGTGGTGGTGCAGGAAGTTTTTTACTCAACGATGCCATTAACAATGGCGCTCAGGCATTTATTACAGCTGATTATAAGTACCATCAGTTTTTTGATGCGGATGGCAAGGTGCTGATTTGCGATATCGGTCACCATGAATCTGAGCAATTTACCCCTTTAATTTTTGCACAATTATTAAACGAATATTTGCCTACATTTGCCACTCTTTTTTCAAAAACCAACTCAAATCCAATTAAATATTTTCATTGATGTCGAAAGCAAAAGAAATGATTAAAGGTTCTGACATTTCGGTAGAAGAACGACTCCGTTACCTTTACAAATTGCAGAAAATTGATTCAAAAATTGATGAAATCCACATTTTGAAGGGTGAACTTCCAATGGAAGTGCGCGACCTTGAAGATGAAGTAACCGGGTTGAAAACCCGCGTTGCGAAGTACGACGATGAAGTCAAGGAACTCGAATCAACCATTGCCAACAAGAAAGTGGCACAAAAGGAATCTGAAGCCCTGATAAAAAAATATCAGAAGCAACAAAACAATGTGAAAAACAACCGTGAGTTTGAAGCTTTGAGCAAGGAAATGGAAATGCAAAAGCTTGAGATTCAGTTAGACGACAAACGGATTCGCGAAGCCAATGCACAAATTGATTTCAAAAAAACTTCGATTGCCGAGTGTGAAAAAACCATTAAGTCAAGAGAAAAAGAATTGAAGCAGAAAAAGGCTGACCTTGACAACATTGTTGAAGAAACTGAAGCTGAAGAAAAAACATTGTTGAAAAAATCAAAAGATGCTGAATCAAAAATTGAAGACCGTCTTTTGCATGCTTACCATAAAATCCGTACGAATTACAAAAACGGAATGGGACTGGTAACTGTTCAGCGTGGTTCATGTGGCGGTTGCTTTAATGCCATTCCACCTCAGCAACAAATGGAAATTCGCCAGCACAAAAAAATTATTTTGTGCGAACATTGCGGACGAATTTTGGTCGACGAGGTTCTTGGAAACTAAATGATTTTTAAATCTCTTACTAATAAAACTAATCAGCCCTCTTGTAGGGCTGATTTTTTATATGTCAAATGATGCACCTTTTAAAACTGATACCATCAAAACTATTATTCTTCGCATGTATGATGTTGATGTTTTCGTTTTCAGTTTTAGCCGAGGTAAATTATACATTCGACAAAACCTGCCAGCTTGCATATTACAGCATGATGAGTTTGAAGTTTGATGACGCAAAAAAATATTTAGCTGAAGAAAAAATTAAAAATCCGGATAATCTGATCCCATATTTTATTGAAAACTACGCTGATTTTTATTCACTTGCCATTAACGAAGATGCAAACGAATTAATTAAAACGCAGGGCAATAAAGACAAGCGGCTCGCGAAATTATCTTCGGGTAAAAAAGATTCGCCCTGGTATTTATACACGCAGGCCGAAGTGAATATGCAGTGGGCTTTTGTTCATTTAAAGTTTGAAGATTATTACACCGCATTTTTTGAAATTAAAAAAGCATATAAATATTTACAGGAGAACGATAAAAAATTTCCATCGTTTGTTGCCAATAAAAAAAGTCTCGGGTTAATTCATTCGCTCATCGGAACAGTACCTGACAGTTATAAATGGGCAGCTTCTTTTTTAGGTTTTTCAGGCACCATTTCGCAGGGTATCGGAGAATTGAATGAAGTAACCGAACGATCAAAAAAAACACCTTTTATTTTTGCCCGCGAAACAAATTATATACTTGCTTACCTGCAAATGCTGATTCTGAACAGCCCCCAAACTTCGTGGCAAATTGTTACTGCACCTGAATATCCTGATTATAAAACCGACTTGCTCGCCAATTTTGTTCGCGGACACATGGCCATAAAAAACGGATACAATGATATTGCGATTGAAACTTTTAAAGCCGCACCGAAATCAAATGACTTTATGAAGTTTTATTACATTGATTATTTAACAGGCATGTGCAAAATGGACAGGTTGGATGCTGACGCAAATATTCCATTGGAAAAATTCATCAAAGAATTTAAAGGGAGAAATTACCTGAAAGATGCTTACCAGAAACTCGGCTGGTATTATTTATTAAAAGACGATGATGCAAATTACAAGTACTATTTAAGCTTATGTAAACTAAAAGGCAGCGAATTAACCGACTCCGATAAACAAGCAAAAGCCGAAGCTGAATCCGGCATTACCCCCAATCCGTTTTTATTAAAAGTTCGTCTGTTGCAGGATGGAGGATATAATGATAAAGCGCTTGCATTGCTTAATGGAAAATCCACCGATGATTTTCTTGCTATAAAGGATAAAATAGAATTTACTTATCGTGCGGCAAGAATTTATCACGACAAAGGAGAAATAGACAAAGCCATTCAGTTTTATCAATCCACTATTATAAGAGGAGAAAAATATCCATATTACTATGCTGCAAATGCAGCACTTCAATTAGGATTAATTTATGAAGACCGCGGATTAAAAGAAAAAGCAACCGACTATTTTCGTAAGTGCTTAGCGATGAAAAACACTGATTATAAAAATTCGCTCGACCAAAAAGCTAAGGCTGGGTTGAACCGGTTGGGCAAAGCATAAAAGAAATTATTGCAAAAAAACATCAAGCCCTGACAGACTCAGTATTAAATTGAGACTATTTATTTTGTAAGTATCGGATTGTTAAAGACTCTTAATTTGTTTGCAAAAAAACAAAGCATAAAAAAAGTCCACCCTTTACAGATGGACTCTTTCAAAATGGATTTTGGTTTGATAACTATTTCTTAGCGTAACGCTTATTGAATTTATCAATACGACCAGCAGTATCAAGCAATTTCATTTTACCGGTAAAAAACGGATGCGATGTATTAGAGATTTCAAGCTTGATTAGAGGATATTCTTTTCCATCCTCCCACTGAACTGTTTCTTTTGTTTGCACACAGCTACGGCTTAAGAACATGTCGTTATTCGACATATCTTTAAATATAACAAAACGATAATTTTCGGGGTGAATACCTGCTTTCATTTGCGGTTATTTTTTTTGCGGACGGCAAATATAGCCACCAATTCAAAACTGCCAAATTCTATTGATAATGATTCGTTGATAAATGAAAATTGGTGGTTTGAATATTTTGAAGATAACTTTAACAAACGCAAAAAACCATGATTTGGAGAAAATTTAACGGCGATAAGATTAAAATGCCAATCGCAAAAGCTGTGGAGCAGGCCATTATTTATGAAGCCGGATTAGGAAATAAATTAAAAGTTTGCATTGGAACTGATTCGCAGGTTCGCGGAACATTAACCGAATTTGCAAGTGTGATAGTTTTTCTTCGTGAAAAGCGTGGTGGTTTTATGTTCATCCATAACGACCGAACAACTATTAAGTATTCTATAAAAGAAAGAATGCTGGAAGAAGTATCGCGATCAGTTCGTGTGGCCTATGATTTATGTAATCTTTTTGATAAGTACGATGTAGATATGGAAGTTCATGCCGATATTAATACAAATCCAAATTTTGAATCGAACCTGGCTTTGCGTGAAGCTATGGGTTATATTCTTGGAATGGGTTTCGCCTTCAAAGCAAAGCCGGAAGCATTTGCCAGTAGTTCCTGTGCGAATAAAGTGGTTTGAGTAATTTGCTTAATGATTATCAATTATTTGAACAGAATCAAAATGAAATACGCTTTTGCACAAAACAACTTTCAGTTAATTGGAACATTTATTTATTTTTCACAGTTATTCAGAAGTAAATCTTAAAATTCAGATTAAAATTAACGGTAAAAATATTTTTTGAAAATGAAACGCAGAGAATTCATTAAAGGATCAGCAATCATTGGTGCTACTGCAACTGTTCCGCTTTTTTTAAGAGGTAGCTCAGGCATGTTTGAAACTAATGTGGGCCGAAAAGTTTACCGCATATTAACGGCAAGTAAAACGATGGTTGGTACATTGCCGGTGTTGCGGGCATTTGCCGGCGATCAAACTGATTATGTTTCGCCTTATGTATTCTTCGATGAGTTTGGTCCGGTTAAAGTGAATCCAAATGATAAACCCCTTCGTGTGGATGCACATCCACATGCAGGAATTATTCCGACTACTTATTTTTTAGATGGCAGCGGACATCATAAGGACAGTTTGAATTATGATTTTCAAATAGCTAAGGGAGATTTTATGATGTTCAGTTCCGGAAGGGGAGCCATACACATGGAAGAAACCGGACAAAAATTATTTGATGCCGGTGGGTTGTATCATGGTTTTCAAATATGGTTGAACATGCCGGCAAAATTTAAATTCACCGATCCGAGCACCGCTGTTCATCGTGGAAATAAAATTGGCAACATTGAAACTGAAAAATATTCTGCTAAAATTGTTTTGGGAGAATTGTTCAATGTAAAATCTTCCATAGAAGTTGTTTCACCAACTTTTTATTTTCATATAAAATTGAAAGCTAATTGCAAACTCGAAATTCCGGTTAATGCTTCTCATAATGCTTTTGTTTACCTCATTGAAGGAAATTTAGAAGCAGAAGGAAGAAGAGAGGTGAAACCGAATCAAGTAGTATTGTATGAGCGTGGCGACAACATAATTAATCTGTACAGCAAGGATGGAGCGGAATTGTTATTGCTCGGCGGGCAGCCGCTCAACGAACCTGTTTATGCTTATGGTCCGTTTGTAATGAACAGCGAAGCCGAAATTAAAAAGTGTTACAGCGATTATCAATCGGGTAAAATGGGAAATCCGGATTTGGTGAATTGATAAGAAAATATTGAATTAAAAACTCGCAGTAAACAACAAATTCAAATCGGTATATTTTATTTTGAAATGCTGACTCAAATGGTAATTGGTAAGAGAACCTTTATAAATATAAACTCCGTGTCGGGTGCACTCATTCATATAAAGCAGTTTTTCGAAGCCGCCAAAATTTGCAGACTCTAATAAAACCGGAGTCAATACATTACTAATTGCAATTGACGCGGTACGCGGTACTCGGCTCGCAATATTGGGTACGCAATAATGAATAACATCGTACTTTTTAAAAAATGGTTTGTCATGACTCGTAACTTCTGAAGTTTCAAAACAACCGCCCTGATCAATGCTCACATCAATAATCACCGAACCGGCTTTCATATTCGACACCATATCTTCTGTTACCAGCAACGGAGTTGAACCCGACTTGCTGTGTATGGCACCAATGGCCACATCGGCATGTTTCAATGCACTTGCTAATGTGTGTTGGTGAAAAATAGAGGTATAAACCCTATGACCAATATTGTTTTGCAGTTGCTTGAGTTTGTATATGCTGTTGTCAAAAATTTTTACCTCTGCACCTAATCCAAGTGCAGTTCGTGCAGCATATTCTCCAACCGTGCCTGCTCCTAATATAACAACTGAAGCTGGTGGAACACCTGTTATGCCTCCAAGTAAAACTCCTTTCCCATCTTTTCTGTTGCCAAGATATTCTGCTGCAATGAGCACAGAAGTATTTCCGGCAATCTCACTCATGGAGCGAACAATCGGGAACATGTGCGAAGCATCTTTGATATATTCAAAAGCAAGTGCTGTAATTTTTTTATTCATCAACTGGTGAATAGTATCCTGCTGTAATGTTGGAAGATGAATAGGAGAAATGAGCGTTTGATTCATTCCCATTAAATTTATTTCTTCAGGAACAGGAGGTCCTGATTTCAATATGATGTTTGCCTTTTTATAAACTTCTTCGTTTGTCAGCGCAATTTCAGCACCTGCCTCAGAATAATCTGTATCGTAAATATGTGCATTGTCGCCGGCCTTTGATTGAATAATTACATGATGACCATTGTTTACCAATACAGCAACTGACTCAGGTGTTAGTGGTACCCTATTCTCCTGAAACAAAGTTTCTTTCGGAATACCAACACTTAAACTTCCACCCTTACGGCGCACTTCCACCATCAGTTCCTGTGGCTGCATGCTCATTTGAGCAACTGCCTGTGCACCTTTTATTTTTTTCTCGTCAGCCATTAGGCAATCTGTTTTTTAAGTTGCTAAATTTTGCTTTCTTTTAAATTAAATATAAAATTTATTGAGCGAATAAATGATAAGCGATTTCAAAATAGGTAAATCAATTGAATAAATCATTCAGCAGATTTTTAAATTCTAGGTGTTAGTATTTATGTTTTTTCTTCTTTATCAAATCATATAAAAGCGGTGGAGTAAGCGATTTAATAAAATTTGACATTTTAAACTGATTTTAATTTTTATCATTTGTTCTTTTTTGAAATAATGTTGTGTGCACACCCAAAGACTCATCAATTTCACTGGCCGGTCTTCCATTGGTATAATAATAAAGTGCTATTGATTTTCTTGACATTACTTCCGGGCAAGTTAATGCATCCGGATGGCCGTGATAGGAATTGGAGGTAGTTGAAAATAAAGCCAGGCGGTTAAATACAGGTAGAATTTTAACGGCTGCTTTACTCATGTCTTTCGGCCATAATTCAAAATGACCTCCGTATTCTTCCTTCCAATCTTTGTTTAAATATATTAAAACATTTAATCTTTTTTCTAGCTTAAAACGCGGATGTTTATTAAAGTATGCATGAATTTTCAGCAATCCTCCCGGTAATATCTGATGCAAACCTGCCCCTTCAAAATTCGGGTCAGGAATCAGATTTTCAATGCCGGTTAAAATTTCAAGAAATTGAATAAAAGGTTGTGAGTTTAATACATGCAAAAAAGCTTTAGTACTGGGCCCAAATTGATTTTCATTTCTTGTTGCAAGTTTTTTTGCAAAATTATTTTCAAATTTTTTCCATTCAATATCACTTTGACCTGGAAATTCTTCAAGTATCGAATTGAGAATTTCAGGATCAAAAAAATTGTCGAAATAAATATTTGGAAATGGTTGACCACTTATATAGCTCTGATTATTTTCTTCTGCTAATGCTTTCAGTTGATCAGAATTTAAAAATAAATTTTTTGATTCGATTGTTCCGTTACTGGAGTTCATCACTGTTTTTATGATTTATCAGGTAATTTGAAAAACAAAAATAATTGAAACGGAAGTTTATTTTGGATTTATTTAAACTGATACGTAATTTATGTAATACTATCAGTCGATTGTTTAATATTTCGTTTCGCCTATTGAATATTTTTTCTGGTTTTACAATTTGTTAATTTGTATTAGTTAAAGATTCTATTCGAAATTTAACTTTGCAACAAATGAATTTTAATAAGGAAATAATTGCCGCCGTAAGCACTGCCCCCGGAGTTGGCGCCATAGCGATTGTGCGTGTATCTGGTAACGGTTGTATTGATTTAGTGAACGCAGTTTTCAAAGGAAAAAATTTAACCGAGCAACCATCGCACACACTTCACTTCGGAAATATTTTGGCTGGTGAAAAAAAAATTGATGAAGTAGTGGTTGGATTGTTTCGCTCACCGCACAGTTATACTGGCGATGACATTGCTGAAATCTCCTGTCACGGTTCAGCCTACATACAGCAACAGATTTTGCAATTGCTTTTGCAGCAGGGTGCACGAATGGCGAAGCCCGGCGAATTTACTTTGCGTGCTTTCCTCAATGGGAAACTGGATTTGGCAAGTGCCGAAGCAGTGGCCGATTTAATTGCCGCCGATTCTGAATCATCGCATCAGTTAGCCATTCAACAAATGCGTGGCGGGTTTTCCAATCACATAAAAGAGTTGCGCAAGGAGCTGATAAATTTTGCTTCGCTCATTGAACTGGAACTGGATTTTGCGGAAGAAGATGTGGAGTTCGCCAACAGAAAACAATTGAATGATTTGTTGGTGAAGTTGCACAAGGCAGTTGCTGATTTAGCAGAATCATTCCGGTTGGGAAATGTTTTGAAGATAGGAGTGAACACAGTAATTGCCGGAAGACCAAATGCAGGTAAGTCAACTTTATTAAATGTTTTATTAAATGAAGAGCGTGCTATCGTAAGTGAAATACCAGGAACCACTCGCGACACCATTGAAGAAACACTAAATATTCATGGAGTGATTTTCCGATTGGCAGATACTGCAGGTTTGCGCGACACCAGTGATGTGATTGAGAAAATGGGAGTTGAGCGAACACATGAAAAATTGCAATTGGCAGAAGTGGTAATTTATTTATTTGATGCAGCACGAATGGATGAAGTTGAAGTGCTGAACGATATTGAATCATTAAATCTGAAAGATATTCCGGTGATTCTCGCTGCCAACAAATCTGATTTGATGAACATTGAATTGGAGAAGAAAAAATTTCCGCAGCTAAACAATCTCATTTTCATTTCAGCCAAAGAATCGAAAAACATTGTTGAGCTGAAAGAAAAATTATTCGATTCGGTATTCAATACAAAAATTCACAGCGGCGATCCTGTGGTTTCAAACATCAGGCATTACGATGCACTCATGAAAACATTAAGTGCCATTGATGATGTAATGAATGGATTAAATACTAAAGCAAGCGGAGAAATGTACGCGCTTGATATTCGTCGCGCGCTCGATTATTTAGGTGAGATTACAGGAGAAATTACCAATGAAGACTTATTGGACAACATTTTCTCGCGGTTTTGTATCGGAAAGTAATTTGTTGTTCAAACAATAATCAGAAAAAAACTCAGGCCAAAGGACTGAAGACAAAGGACTGGATATTAAATCTTCACTTCAATCATGAGGAGAATTCTCCATTACCTTAAAAATATGAAGTAAGTAAGGAAACAATGCATCCATACTTTCCTGAGCGCCGCGAGTTGAACCAGGCAAAGCAAGAATCAGTGTATCACCTTTTAATCCGGCAACACTACGCGACAACATTGCATAAGGCATTTGTTGCTGACCATAATTTCTAGCT
>CAMDOA010000058.1 GCA_945903305.1 Chitinophaga pinensis | reverse complement strand
TAAATAACAACATGATTTCACCATATGCTTCCATACACCAAAAAGCCAGCATTGGAAACAATGTAACCATTGAAGCATTTACCTCGATAGCAGAAAATGTCGTGATTGATGATAACACATGGATTGGTCCAAATGCAACCATAATGGATGGTGCGCGAATTGGTAAAAACTGCAAAATTTTTCCGGGCGCAGTTATTAGCGGCGAACCTCAGGACTTAAAATTTGAGGGAGAAGAATCGCTGACTATTATCGGGGATAATTCAACCATACGCGAATGTGTAACTATAAACCGCGGAACAAAGTGGAGTTATAAAACTGAAATTGGAAAAAACTGCTTGCTAATGGCCTACTCGCATGTGGCTCATGATTGCATTATTGGAAACAATGTAATTCTGGCAAACAATGTAAACCTGGCCGGCCATATTATAATTGAAGATTTTGTAAACATTGGGGGTGTGTCGGCCGTTCAGCAATTTTTAAGAATTGGCACCCAATCATTTATTACCGGCGGAAGCCTTGTGCGAAAAGATGTGCCTCCTTTTATTAAAGCCGCAAGAGAACCTCTTTCTTATGCGGGTGTTAATTCGGTGGGGTTAAAACGAAGAGGCTTCAGTGCTGAGTCTATTGCTGAAATTCACAATATTTATAAAGTAATTTTTGTCGAGCACGATAATGTAACAAAGGCCATTGAAGCTTTAGAGGATAAATTTCAGGCCTCTGCCGAACGCGATTCTATCTTAAAATTTATTCGTGGTTCAGAAAAAGGAATTATAAAAGGATATGATTCTATTTTGAATGAAGATAATTCTTAAATCAGTTGGTAAAAAATATAATTACGACTGGATATTCAATCATTTGAATTTCACATTTGAACTCGGTAAATCTTATGCTTTATTAGGTCAAAACGGTTGCGGAAAATCAACATTAATTCAAATTATCGCCGGCAGCATTATTCCGTCGGCTGGTGAAGTGACTTATATAAAAAATGGAAAAAATATTGATCCAGATATTTTTTTCAAACATATCAGTTTCGCAGCCCCTTATATGGAATTGCCTGAAGAAATGACATTAACTGAATTGCTTCAGTTCCATTCCGGTTTCAAAAATTGTATTAAAAATTTTACGCTGCAAGAAATTATTAATTCAAGTGGAATTAAAAATTATGCCACTAGACAAATCAAATTCTACTCATCAGGAATGAAACAAAGAGTTAAATTACTGATGGCACTACTTTTTGAAAGCGATATTATTTTACTCGATGAACCCACTACCAATCTGGATGAACAAGGGGTTCAATGGTGGAAAAATTTAATGCTGCAACATTCAAAAAACAGAATAGTTATTATTGCTTCTAACATGGAACGCGAGTACGAAAATTGCGACTTTAAAATAATGATGACCGATTATAAGTAATAAATTAAACCAGAGTTTTAGAATCTCCGTTATTTTTTAACCTTTACTCACTATGCAGTGGCTATTAATTTTTTTTTATTGTTCCCTGATATGTTGGGGTATCAGCAAACTAAATTTTTTTATTAACTCAGGTATAAAAATTAAATGGTGGATTTCTATTTTCCTGTTTAAAGTTTTTATTGGAATTATTTACGGATTAATTCACAGTCAGGAATACGGGGGTGGCGATACCTTGTATGGCTTTACGCAAGGATTAAGAATTTACAACACGCTTCCCAATAATGGTATTGAAATTTTTTTCAAATTGGTTTTTCTACCGTGTCATTATCCGGCTTACGATGGGGTCGAAAAATGGGTCTATAGTTCCATTGCTTATGGCGACGAAAGCTATTATTTCATCATTAGGCTTCACGCCCTGATGGCTATTTTTTCAGGCGGATTTTATAATGTGCATGTTGTTTTCTTTAATTTGCTTTCGTTTGCCGGAGTTGCCTTTCTGTTCAGCGCTTTCAGCCATGAATTACAAAGTAAAAAATCATGGATTCTTTTCGCTTTGGTTTTAATTCCATCAGTCGTATTCTGGACTTCCGGAATTCACAAAGACGGTTTAGCGCTCCTATCTCTAGGTATGATTTTTTATTCAATAAAAAAAAGAAAAAAATACAGCCTTACTCATTTCATTCCCGGCATAGTCGGAATTCTGCTTTTATTTATTGTGCGATCTTATATTTTATTAATTATTATTCCTCTGATCCTTATCTACTTGTTATTTAAAAAACGAGAGAAAAATTTAATTTGGTTATACTCAGCAGGCTTTTTAGTATTCGTTTTGTTAATCCTGTTTATCACCTCCATTTCAAAAACAATTTCTCCGGTGAATAAATTAATATGGTGGCAAACTGCTTTTAATGCCTTAGATACTACCGAAAACACGCAGTTTTTACCCACGCTTCAACCCACAGCGGTTTCTTTCTTAAGTATTATTCCCGTTGCTATCAACCATTCATTTTTTCAACCCGAACCGTGGAATGCCATAAACCTTTATCAATTCATTATTGGTATTCAAGATTATTTGTTGGCAATAATTCTTTTGTCATTAATTGTATTTTCAATTATCAAACGAAAAGTATTTTCTCATCTGTTTTTTTTATCAATCGGATATTGCTTGTTGTTATATGTTTTGTTGGGAATTATAGTACCTAATCTCGGCGCTTTATCGCGCTACAAAAGCACCGGCACTTTCTTTCTTTGTTTATCCATTATCAGCTTGATTCCTGTTGAATGGATTAAAAAATATTTTAAATATTAGATTTTAAATTATATGTTATATTTTAAAGTTTTTATCAATAATACCAATATTTCATTAAATAAAATCTAAAAATTATCCTTGATTTTACAGAATTATGTGAAAAATCATAAAATAGTTGTAAAATATTTCGGTTTAATTAAAAGTGCTTTTATTTTTGCCGCCACAAAAAAACACCTTCCATGACCAACACTCGTTTTCAAGCTTTAAGCAAGGTTGCTGATAATACCGTAACTGAAATTGAAGCTCCCGGCAATAAAATTTCTGACTTCTATGCAATTAATGTATTTACTGAAGACATTATGAAAAGCTACCTGACTAAGGATGCTTTTGACATTGTGATGCTTGCTATTAAATCAGGAAATAAAATTGACCGCACAACAGCCGAGCAAGTTGCAACCGGAATGAAATCGTGGGCAATGAGTCGTGGTGTTACGCATTACACACACTGGTTTCAGCCGCTGACCGGAGCAACTGCCGAGAAGCACGATGCTTTTTTTCAGCAAACAAGTACCGGAAAGGGAATGGAAATTTTTGATGGCAATGCTTTGGTGCAGCAAGAACCCGATGCTTCTAGTTTTCCGAGTGGTGGCTTGCGTGTAACTTTTGAAGCAAGGGGTTATTCGGCATGGGACCCCAGCAGTCCGGCTTTTATAATGGATACCGGAAACAGTAAAACACTTTGTATTCCAACCATTTTTGTTTCATACAATGGTGAGGCACTTGATTATAAAGCTCCTTTATTAAAATCGTTGCAGGCATTGGAAACTGCTGCTGTTGAAGTTTGTCATTACTTCGATAAAAACATTACGAGAGTTACTCCAACCCTTGGCTGGGAACAAGAATATTTTTTAGTGGATGAAGCATTGTATGAAGCCCGTCCGGATATAGTGGCTTCGGGAAGAACATTGTTCGGTCACGGTTCAGCAAAGGGGCAACAATTAGACGATCATTATTTTGGTTCAATACCTGAGCGAGTACAGGCATACATGGTGGATTATGAAAATGAATGTTACAAACTCGGTATTCCATTAAAGACCAGACATAATGAAGTGGCTCCTTCGCAATTTGAATGCGCTCCTTTTTTTGAAGAAGTAAATATTGCCATTGACCACAATCAGTTGCTCATGGATTTGATGGACAGAGTTGCACGCCGCCACAAGTTGCGAGTGCTGTTGCACGAAAAACCTTTTGCAGGAGTGAACGGTTCAGGTAAACACAACAACTGGAGCATGGCAACCGATACCGGAAAAAATTTACTGAGCCCCGGTCGCACACCGAAAACCAATTTCATGTTTCTCACATTTTTTGTGAACACCATAAAAGCGGTGGAAGAACATGCTGATTTATTGCGCGCATCCATTGCCAGTGCGGCCAATGATTTTCGGTTGGGAGCTAATGAAGCACCGCCTGCCATCATCAGTGTTTTTATTGGAAGTTATTTAACCGAAGTTTTGAATGAAGTAGAGAAAAGAGTGAAGAAAGGAAATCTGGATGAAGCCGATCATCAATTATTGAAACTGGATATTCATAATAAGATTCCGGATTTGATGCTGGATAATACTGACCGCAACCGCACATCGCCATTCGCATTTACCGGAAATAAATTTGAAGTTCGTGCAGTTGGTTCTTCAGCAAATTGTTCATCTACAATGACCGTGTTGAATACCATTGTTGCGGATCAGTTAAAGAAATTTAAGATTGAAGTGAATGGATTAATGAAGAGTGGCGAAACAAAAGACTCCGCCATTCTGAAAGTATTGCAACAATACATTACCAGCAGCAAGCGAATTTGTTTTGAAGGCAATAATTACAGCGATGAGTGGGAGAAGGAAGCAAAAAAACGCGGACTCAATAATGTTAAAACCACTCCGTATGCTTTGGATTTTTATGTAACTGAAAAAGCAATTAAAGTGATGACAGAAAATAAAGTTTTCAGTCACAAAGAAATTGAAGCGCGCCACGAAATTGAATTGGAGAAATACATGAAGATGGTGCAGATTGAAAGCCGAATGATGGGCGAGGTGGCAATGACCTATATTATTCCATCGGCCATGCGCTACCAGCAACAACTGGCACAATCCATTCAAACTGCTGAAGCAATGGGTGTGAAAGAAAAAAATCTGAAAGCGCAAAAAGATTTATTGAACGAAGTGGCCGAACACATTTCGGTTATTATAAAAGAAGTGGACGACATGACCGAGGCACGCAAAAAAGCAAACGAAATAGATCATGCTCGCGACAAAGCCATTGCCTACTGCGAAAAAGTAAAACCATTTTTTGAAGATATCCGGTACCATGCCGATAAATTAGAATTGGTGGTGAGCGATGATTTATGGTCGCTGCCTAAGTACAGAGAGATGTTGTTTTTGAGATAATATTTTTTGTTCCGGATTAATTTAGTGGAAGAAAATTCAGATTAATAAAAGCCGCACCGGTTTCGGGGCGGCTTTTTTATTTTGGCTTATGGCTTCGGGGTTTTTTAATAACCAGGTGTTAAGCACAAAATGTACGGACTATTACATACTATGTACAATAACTTACATAAAATGTATTTCGACATACATAAAAAGTACTGCGGCATACATTAAAAGTAAGTTATGCTACATTAAAAGTACGGTGTATTACACTTCAGGTACTACCCATTACCTGAAAAGTAAGCCGTACTACATTTTTATTTTTAAAACTCAATCTCCCCTGAATTTTTAACACATGAAAGGCGCCCTGACCAAGAAACATATTGCTGAACAGACAAAAATTGTAAACCTTCCGCTGCTGGTGAAAATGCAAGCCGCAAAAAATGAAACCAGCGCGCATCACCTGTCGAAAATGATGGGGGCACATGGAAATTTTTTGTCGCGCAACCTCAAACGCAAGGACCACCACATCAGTTTGCTCATTGCGCTCAGCATTCACCTGCAAACCAATCTGCTCGAATCTTATTTTCAATTACTGCCCGAAAACCTGCGCGCCACCCGCCGCGAAAAAGAATTGCTGCAACAGGTGGATGATTTGCAGCAAAAGATTTTGGATTTGGAAAAGGAAAGGGATTGGTTGAAGGAGGTGGTGGGGAAGAAGTGAATTTTAGATTTTAGATTATTGAAATATTGAAAAATTAAAAACCCAATCGCGCAGACTCACCCACGAAAAACAATAGTCGGATTTAAATCGAATCCACCCTCTCTCTTTTCAAACTTAAAACAGTAGTCGGACTTATGCTGGAAAAGAAAGAGGGAGATAAATAAAAGTCAGACTGATGCATTACTCCCTCTCTGCATTCCTGCATTTCGCTCTTAACAGTTTTTACTCTGAATGGAGTGAGGGTGTTTTTAGTTCTGCGCTGATTGATAGTTGTGCGCGGGTGAGTCTGCACGATGCAGCAGTTGCTTGATTTGGAAAAGAAGTTTTTTGATTTGGAGAAGGAAAAAGAAATGCTGAAAGAAATATTGCTGAAAAAATGAAACTGCGAAATCGTGCAGGTGAAAACATTCCAGTCAATTACATCGGGACAAATTACCTGCACGGGCTTGGGTTGGTTATATTTGTTCCCGCCTCGGCGCGTGTCCTCACGCGCCGAAACTTTCGGTTCGTGGGGACACGAACCGAGGCATTAGACACGAACCGAGGCATTAAGAAATATTATCCGTTTACGATTTAGTGCTGCTACGGGTTAGGGATTATTCATTTATTTCTTTTTGTACTAAAGGAATTCATGAATCTTCGATTTGAAACGGAAAGCCCGCAGCAGCAGCCGTGCCTTGAAGCTGGGCGCGAGGACTTGTAGAGTAAAGTCCGCCTTTTTTTTGTTTCTTCGATAAACTCAGAATGACACCGCTACGCTCAAAAAAAAGAACCCCCTAATTATTATATACTTATGATTAAAACCTTACTCTCATTTCCAGTTTCAATTCGGTTTTGTGATTGGAATTTATTTCATCCAAACCACTGCTGATAACCGATTGATTGAGGTAAGAAGTTTGCGCAAGTCGAGCCCATATATCAATGTGCTTGTTCATAGTATATCGAAGCAATAAGTACCAACGCATTCCTTTTCCCTGAAACGATGGAATGCTGTAACTGTACAACACATCACTTTCAAATGCATAAATGCGGGTATCATAATTATCAGTATCGAAATTGCAATAACGCACAGTAACCGCAAGCGGTACGCCTGATTTTTTGAAATTAATATCCTGCAAAAACAAAATTCCTTTTGAGTAACCGGCGGCACCCTCTTTAAACCGAACTGCCTCTACCCTGCTCTGAAATGAAATGAGTTGATTGACTTTGTAATTAAAATTGAAACGAAGATTTTGTTTTCGCTGCCAGATTAAATAATCAAGAGGTGTTTCGGTTCCGCCGTGATTTACCTGCTTGCTCTTATCGCGGAAACGCACATACATGGAAATGTATCGGGTAGGCTTGTAAGTTAGCTGCGCAAAAAAATCAGTTCCGTACGATGGTGCATCTACCTGGAAGTCGAGCCATTTCTTGTTGAAGAAATCAGAGTAGGCATCAAAAGTTATTTTTCGTGAAGGGCGAACGGTGAGTCCGGCATACAATCCGTTTTCATTATTTGGTTTACTGCTTTCGCCAAATGCCTGAGCGAATGGTGCTAAATATTCTTTGTTATAATTCCGGTACACCATTGAGAAATCGGCTTTCGGAGTTAAGCTCATTTGCAATCCCTGCAATATTGCTTTGCCACCGTTGTTTGAAACAGCTGCTTCGCCAAACAATTGCATATTGCTTAATCGCCAGTTGTAATTGACGGAGGCATTATTCATGATGACACTGTTCAAACTAAACTGATTGTATGGATACGCGCGTTGCAGCACATCATTTACATCCAATGAATTTTGTACTGCACTTACTCCTGCACTGAAATTCTGATGCTGATAATTCAGGTTTCCTCCATAAGTGGTTTGCTTAGTTGCGCCCTTGTGTGTGAGTTCAGAATAGGTGCGGTGATAACCATCGCCACCGAATGAAGTAATAATAATTAAATCAGAAACCGTATCAACAAAAGCAATGTTCGCATCTAATTTTTTATAACTGAAGAAGGGTGAGAATGTTAAATGCTTTGTACCAATTGTTAAAGCAACCCCTCTGAAAAAATTTACTTCGTTTGAAGAGGTGTATGGCTTAATGGTTCTACCACCTTTTTGCACGGTCATAACCAACGGACTTTTTCCCACACCAAAACCTCCCCACATAATTAAACCCTGTCCGAAATTTAAAGTGTAATCGCCAATGGCAAATGCTTTCAAAAATTTATTACCCTTTACATAAAAGTGCGCCGAATAAAAATCAAATCCATTTGATTGTGTGCCTTTGAATAATTCTTCTCCTGCATCTTTCTTGGCAGTGATTCCATAACTCACTTTTGTTCCATAATTGTAACGAAACCGTGCATAAATTTTTTGTGCACTGCCGAGATATCGATTGGTATCATTCAACGCAGTATCAATTGCAGAAAATCCATTAGCCGTTTCCAGATTTTGTTGTGTGCGAAACAAAAACATGTAATCGCCCTGCAGGAAAAGCTCCTTGGCAGTGGCATTCACCGCATCTAAATCACCCGATACTTTTATGTATGGAAGCAAGAGCGAAATACTTGCTAAATCAAAATATGGAACAGCCTGCAATTCATAAACACTTATAAATGTTCCGAAAGTTTTCCGGTAAGCAAGTAACGACTGCAATTGCAAATCGGTTAACACACCAATCTCCACCAACTGTTTTAATTCATCATCACTTGCACGGTCTAAATTTATAGGGTGCAGTAAAATGGTATTGGCCAGTTCATCCACATCTTCATAACTCTCGCCTGTGGCATCGTTGTTTTGCGATTGTTGTTCCAATGCATTTTGTTGTTGCTCGTTATCTTTAACTACCTGCGCAAAAGTTTTTTGCTGAAACAAAAACATCATCAAAAAAATAAAAACAGAAATGACAGAAGTAAAATATCCTCCAGCTTCCAGCCTCCAGCTTCCAGCCAAATTACTTTTTTCCGAGCGCATACTTCAACGATAATGCAGGTGAGTAACCTAACTGTGCGTGATATACTGATGCAATATCAACGGTAAAACTTTTCAAAATAAATCCTGCACCAAATGCATATTCAAATGGTTGAGTACTGATTCCGCCTCTGACAAAAATTTTATTTCCGGGTTTGTATTCTATGCCGCCGTGAAAGCGCGATGGCGAATTCAACTCCTTGCTTTCTTCAGCTATCAACAACACTCTGTCGCTTAACTGGTAATTCATTCCCAACGAAAATTCTGTTGGAATTTTTTCATCCGCATAGTATCCGCCACTCACCATAAATGGATTAAACACATTCATTCCAAACGACAATTCTTTAATCACTTTTATACAAACACCCACATCAGCAGTAAGCGAATTATGATTTCCATATTCGGCAATGGAGGTTTGCAGGTAATCGGCTTTAACGCTCAACGCTATGTTGTCAGTCATTTTTTGTGTGTATGAAAGCCCGGCAAATTTTCGGTTGAAATTATTGAAACCAAAATAATTTACATTGATACCAAACACTCCATATTTTGTTGGCATGGCAAATCCGGCTCCGGCACCAGCTAATTCTTTTAATAAAAACCGGTTGGAAGATGATAAAACAAAAGTGGGCTTCTCTATCCACGCCAATGTTGCGGCATTATTAAAAACTCCGTAAGCATCGCCAATCAATTGTTTGGAACCTCCCAACGCAATGGAGCGCGCATCAGAAGTTGGCAGGTATGATTGCGCACCTGCAATTAATGCGAATAGTGAAAAATGAATTGTGAAAAGGGTTTTTAATAAATTTGTTTTCATTATTGAAATTTGTTCAACTAAAATTGATGTTTCGCATTTCTAATAATAAATAACAAATCACTTATACTTAATTAAAGTCCATTTAATTCAGCAGCAACTTTTTGAACCACCTGAGCCAGATGATCTTTCTTATCAGCAAAGTTCAGTTTGTCCACATCAATGATTAATAATTTTCCGGCTTTGTAATTCGTAATCCATGCTTCGTAATATTCATTGAGGCGACGGAGATAATCCAAGCGAAGATTTTCTTCATACTCTCGTCCGCGTTTTTGAATTTGTCCAACCAAAGTTGAAATGGAACCACGCAGATAAATTAATAAATCAGGTGGATCAATCAGCTTGTTAATGGTTTTGAAAAGATTGGTGTAGTTGTCAAAATCCCGCTTGCTCATTAAACTCATGGAGTGAAGATTCGGAGCAAAAATTTGTGCATCTTCATAAATGGTTCTGTCTTGTATCACCACTTTATCTCCGCGCTGAATATCTATCAATTGATTGAAGCGGCTGTTTAAAAAGAAAACCTGTAACGGGAAACTCCAGCGAGGCATGTCTTCATAAAAATCCATAAGGTATGGGTTGTTCTCTACATCTTCATATTGCGGTTCCCAGCTAAAATGCGCAGCAAGCAATTTTGTTAGAGTTGATTTTCCTGCCCCGATATTTCCGGCAATGGCAATGTGCTTGTACTTGATTTTTGCGGGAGCAGAAGATTTACCTTTTGATTTTACCTGAACAGCTGATTTAGATTTTGTCTTTGGTTTTGATTTAACTACAACCTTCGCTTTAGTTTTTACAACTGCCTTTGCTTTTGGCTTCGCAGCAGGTTTTGACTTTGCTTTCGGTTTTGATTTATTCACTGCTTTGGCTTTTGGTTTAGCAGCAGGTTTAGATTTGGATTTTGCTTTTGCAGCAGGTTTCGCTTTTGGTTTTGCTTTAGATTTTTTCGTTGCCATGGTTTGGTTGGAATATCAAGGGGTCAAAGTAAAAAATTAATTAAAGAGAAAAATTAAATTTTAAAATAAGTTAGGAACAAAATTGTGAATGGTCAATTGTCAATTGTGAATTTCTATGACAAAAATTATTTTGATAGAATTATTTCCCTTTATTTTTTTTCTAAAATCATGAAAAATTCACGACCGCTTCTCGGTTGAATGGAATTGTTACAGTTTTCAAAAACAATAAAATTAAAATGTGGAGAAAAATAATTCCGGTATTCATCTGCATTACCTCCGAACGGTGGTTTATCATCATTCAGTTTATCATTGAATAAAACACCAACTAATTTTCCATTCGGGTTTAATAATTCATTCATCTTTTCAGCATACGATTTTCGCAATGATGGATGAATGGCGCAGAAAAAAGTTTGTTCTAAAATCAAATCATATTTTCCGGTGTGCTGAAAAAAATCGCCGCAGATTAATTGCTCTTTCGGAAATTCAGGAATACGGTTTTGAATGTTCTGTAATGGTTCTTCTGCAATATCCAGAACAGTTATATTTTTAAATCCATTCCGGAATAAGTATTCTGCTTCATAACTATTGCCCGCTCCCGGAATTAGTATGCTGATTGATTTATCTTTTAACTGATCAATGTAATTTTTTAATGGAGTGGTAATGCTACCAACATCCCAGCTGGTTTCATTTTCGGTGTAACGGGTGCTCCAGAAAATTTTATCGGGGTTAATGGCATTCATAAATTCATAAATATTCCAAAATCAAAAATCAAAATTCTTACTTCAATATGTCTTTCTTAAACTCCGATGTAAAATGAAATTTCACATGCGGATGATTTTGCATTAATGTATCGAGCATGTATCTCGTTTCGGCCATGTAAACAAAATGGTCATCCTTATCCAGACAAATTTGCTGACCACGCAAGCGAACAAACTCTTGCAACTCTGTTTTATCATCAGCAGTAACCCAGCAAGCTTTGTGCAATTGCAATGGCCGCCACGAACACGATGCGCCATATTCATTTTGCAAACGATACTGAATAACTTCAAACTGCAACTCTCCTACTGTTCCCACAATTTTACGATTGCCGGGTTGCTGGGTAAATAATTGCGCAACACCTTCATCAGTTAACTGGCGAATTCCTTTATCCAATTGTTTTGTTTTCATCGGGTCGGTATTCACCAACTCTTTAAAAATTTCAGGAGAGAAACTTGGAATTCCTTTGTAATGAATGTGCTCTCCTTCGGTTAGGGTATCACCTATTTTAAAATTCCCTGAATCATACAAACCAATTACATCACCGGGAAAAGCTTCGTCAATAATATTTTTTGCAGAAGCCATGAATGAAGCAGGACTACTGAAGCGCAATTCTTTCAGCAAGCGCGTGTGCGTATAAAATTTATTCCGTTCAAATTTTCCGGAGCATACTCTCACGAAGGCAATTCTATCTCTGTGTCGCGGGTCGAGGTTCGCATGAATTTTAAATACAAAACCGGTGAATGGTTTTTCCTCAGGCTTCACTTCGCGCAAATCGGTTCCGCGAGGAATTGGTGGTGGTGCAATGGAAGTAAATGCATTTAACAATTCGCGAACACCGAAATTATTTACTGCGCTACCGAAAAACACCGGAGCCAACTTTCCGGCGAGATATGCTTTGTGATCGAATGCATCATACACACCTTCAATCAAACTCACATCCTCGCGAAGTTGATTGGTGTATGGTGCAATGTAATCGTCCAATGATTCATCGTTCAACGAACTGATACTAACAATATCATCAGTCAATTTTGTTTGACTCGGATTAAAAATGTTCAGCGACTTTTCATACAAATTATAAACTCCTTTAAACGACTGACCAATACTGATTGGCCAACTTAACGGGCGAACTTTAATATTCAATTTCAATTCCAGTTCATCCAATAGGTCAAAAGGATTTTGTCCTTCACGATCCATTTTGTTAATGAAAATAATTACCGGCGCATCGCGCATGCGGCACACTTCCATCAGCTTTTCAGTTTGCGCCTCTACGCCTTTCACACAATCAATCACGAGTATCACACTATCAACTGCAGTGAGTGTTCGGTAAGTATCTTCAGCAAAATCTTTGTGCCCGGGAGTATCCAGCAGGTTAATGATTTTGTCGTTGTATTCAAAAGTCATAACCGATGTAGCTACCGAAATTCCACGCTGCCTTTCAATATCCATAAAGTCGGATGTGGCTGCCTTCTTGATTTTATTACTCTTTACCGCACCGGCAGTTTGAATGGCACCACCGAACAATAAAAATTTTTCGGTGAGTGTGGTTTTCCCCGCATCTGGGTGACTGATAATGGCAAATGTTCGTCGCTTGGCTATCTCTTCGTCTAATGTCATAAGGGGCGCAAATGTAATGTTTGAAGTTATTGGTTTATTTCTCGCTGAAAATTTGAAATATGCAATTGAAATTGAGAATTTCAACTGCAAATAATTAATTTTTGATAAGTACAAAATGAAATAAACTCAACGAGTAAACGGCTTTCGATTTAATTAAAAATCAGAAGGTAGTGCAATGAAAAAAATTATTTTTTCCAGCACACATACACTAATGCCGGCGGAACATTGATGGGTGCAAACTTTACTTCAACGCGATCGAACATTCGTTTGAATCGGCCGAGAGAAGATGGAGAATATTGAAATTGAATCATAGCGCATCCGGTTTTTAATATTGCATAAGTACCCGATAAAATTCTGGTAACAGTATTGTTCGGAATAATGGCTAATGGTAAAGATGAAACCACATAATCAGGTGATCCCAAGTGATGCTCATTTAAAACCACCGCGGCCATTTCAGCGGGGAAATTAAAAATCAACAATCGTTTGTCGTCGATTTTTTTTAGTCCTTCAATAAAACTACTGTTGATTTCAAACACAATGAGTTTTGCATCGGGACGCATTTTTTTCAATATAGCTTTGGTAATATTTCCTGTTCCCGGGCCATACTCAATAATCAGTTTTGCGTGAGTAAAATCAATGGGTTTAATCATCTGCCGAATCAAATATTTTGAACTCGGCCAAACCGCTCCAACTTGTTTGTTATCTAAAAACTGACCGAGAAACTGAATGGGTTTCAATCTTAAATTTTTATTTATGAATTTAATTTAGCCGAAATTAACCGGATGAATTCGGCCCGGGTGGTGTTTTCTTCAAAAACGCCTTTGAATGCACTTGTGGTTGCCACACTGTTTTGTTTCTGCACTCCGCGCATCATCATACACAAGTGTTTTGCTTCAATCACAACAGCCACTCCCAATGGTTTAATAGTACTATCAATGCAATTTAAAATTTCATGCGTTAATCTTTCCTGCACCTGTAGTCGACGCGAATAAGCATCCACAATTCTTCCGATTTTACTGAGTCCCACGATATATCCATTTGGAATATATGCGATATGTGCCCGGCCAAAAAACGGCAGTAGGTGATGTTCGCACATGCTGTAAACTTCAATATCTTTCACTATCACCATTTCATTGTAATCTTCTTTAAACAAAGCCGACCGCAAAATTTCTTCGGGGTTCAGTTGATTTCCGTGTGTGAGAAATTGAAGTGCTTTAGCCGCGCGCAGCGGAGTTTTTACTAATCCTTCGCGATTAACATCTTCACCAGCAGCCGAGAGCAAAGCAGCATAATTTTCGGTAAGTTGATTGGTCGTTTTGCTGTCGAACAATTCTGTTTTAGTGTAACGGTTGATTTTCTTTTTTTTCATAAATCAATTTGCGAAGTAAATCAATTTTATTCACCAAAATACTCGGTGTATATATTATTGGTTTCCCAGAGTTTAATGCAATGAAGTTTACATTCTGAAATGTGAGGTTCCAGCATTTTCCAAATCTCAATAGATAAATTCTCGGTGGTCGGAAATTTGCCTTTCAGTTCCGGCACATCAAGATTCAGGTTTTTATGATCGAGTTTGTTCAGTACCTGTTCCTTAATAATCACACTTAATTCCTTTACATTCATAATAAAACCGGTTTCAGGATTGGGCCGACCTTTAATCGTTACATACAAATCATAATTGTGACCATGCCAGTTTTTATTGGCGCACTTGCCAAATACTTCCTTATTTTTTTCTTCGCTCCAATTTTCATTTATAACCTGGTGCGCGGCATTAAAATGTTCTTTTCTTGTGAGGTAAACCACTGTCGAATTTTTTTGCGAAAGTAATTGTGAATGACAATATGTGAATGGTGAATTGTAAATGGCAATTACTAACGACAAGAATGGACTGAAAGAATTTAGATTTGGCGAATGAACATTTTGATTGTTGCAGCCACTCAGGAAGAACTGAAACCATTATTTGAAAAGTATAATATTTCATTGGTCGATAATTTTTCAACCATAACTATTTCAACTCATTCAATCACAATTCAAATTACCGGTGTGGGTATGGTGGCTACCACATTTCAGTTGACAAAACTGCTTTCAAAAAACAGCAAATTTGATCTAGCTATCAATGTTGGAATTACAGGTTCATTTTTTAATGAACTGAATATTGGCGAAGTTGTATATGTTACAGATGAAATATTTGGAGATATGGGTGCTGAAGATGGTGATGCGTTTCTTTCACTTTTTGAATTGGGATTTACTAAGCAAGATGAGTTTCCATTTATGAATGAAAAATTAGTAAGTGAATATATTTTTGAAAATGAATTAAGAGATGTTTCAGGAATTACTGTAAACACTTCTCATGGAAATGATATCAGCATAGAAAAAGTGAAAAAGAAATTTTCCGCTTCAGTTGAAAGTATGGAAGGTGCTGCTTTTGCTTATTGTTGTGCACAGTATGAAATTCCGTGGATTGAAATTCGGGGCATATCCAACTACATTGAACGACGAGATAAAAGCAAGTGGAATATTCCGCTGGCCATAAACAATTTGAATGATTGGCTCATAAAATTTATTAATGAACAATGAGCAAAATAAAACTTGGATTAAGCCCCTGCCCGAACGATACTTTTATTTTTTATGCAATGCTTCACAACAAAATTGATTGTGAAGGAATGAACTTTGAACCTGTGTTTGCCGATGTAGAATCTTTGAATGAAATGGCATTCACTAATGAATTACCCATTACCAAACTTTCATTTCATGCCTGGTTATATCTGAAGGAAAAATATTCGTTACTCGATTCAGGTGCTGCATTAGGAAATGGATGCGGTCCGATTTTAATTTCGAAAAAAGAACTGAGTGATGAAGAATTAAAAACTGTAAGCGTTGCCATTCCCGGCAAGTACACAACAGCCCATTTATTATTGAAATTATTTTATCCGTTTATTCAGAATAAAACTGAAATAGTTTTTTCAGCTATCGAAAATGCTTTGATAAATGATGAAGTTGAAGCCGGAGTAATCATTCATGAAAACCGCTTTACCTATCAATCAAAAGGATTAAAAAAGATTTGTGATTTAGGTGAGCGATGGGAAAATGAAACCCAATCTCCTATTCCGCTTGGTGGAATTTTTACCAGAACAACTGAAGGAATTGAATTTCATGAATCCATTAACAGAATTATAAAACGAAGTATTGAATTTGCATGGAAAAATGAAATAGAAACGATGCAATTTGTAAAATACCATTCTCAGGAAATGAGTGATGAAGTGATAATGCAACACATCCATTTATATGTGAATGCTTTTACTCTTTCACTGGGCGATGCCGGAAATAATGCAATTAATATTCTTCAAAAACATTTTGATGATGTTGTCTGAATACTCCTGTTGAAAAAATCAGGAGAAAAAATTGTTTCCATTTACTGATTATAATTGTTCTTTGAAACATTCAATCCATCTTTTTAATTAAATTAATATATCAGTCATGAGTAGTAAAGCAGAATCCATATTTGAAAAAATAATTTTTGCCAGCCGTTGGATACAAGCACCATTGTATATCGGATTAATTGTAGGTGGTGTATTATACGCTTACAAATTTCTGGTTGAACTCATTCACTTGTGCGCCACTATTGATGTAATTACCGAATCAGCATTAATGCTTGGGGTACTGACATTAGTGGATATAACAATGGTAGCCAATCTACTTGTGATGGTCATAATTGGTGGTTACTCCACTTTCGTAAGCCGGCTGAACATTGAAAAACACGAAGACAAACCTGAATGGTTACAAAAAGTTGATGCCGGAACTTTAAAAGTAAAATTAGCAGGTTCTCTCGTAGGTGTTTCCGGTATTCATTTGCTTCAGATATTTATCAATATAAAAAATCATGACACCGAACATGTAATGTGGCAGGTTATTATTCATGTGGTGTTTTTATTATCATCAATCATGCTTGCCTTTACTGAGAAAATATTACATCAAAAACATTAATTCAGGTTTTAACAAATTTTATAATTCAAAACACAGATGCTTAAAACCTCAATTGGTCAACTACGGATACTCGCTTATCTCGAAGGATTCAGTTTTATATTATTGATAGGTATAGGCATGCCATTGAAATACTTGTATGAAACACCAAAACCAAATCTATACATCGGAATGATTCATGGAATTTTATTCATTGCATATTGCGCATGGGTTATTATTGTAAAATCAGAAAGGCAATGGAGTATGACCAAAACTTTCTGGGCACTGCTTGCTTCTCTATTGCCGTTTGGAACATTTGTAGCTGATAAAAAACTTTTTATAAAATAATTTTCAATTTTAAACCCATTCATTCTTTTTACTAAAACAACAACCAATGAAAACACACTTTCACTTCCAGTTAAAAAATTCAAATCCTATGAGCAAAGTATTTATTGTTTCCATCGCTCTTATTTCAACCTTTGTTTTCTTTTCATTTAAAGTAAATAAAATTCATACCGATGTATATACAGTAGATGCAGCGCAAAGTTCGCTTGAGTGGTTTGCTGAAAGTGCCACCGGAAAACACAATGGTGTTTTAAAATTTGACGGCGGAGATATAAAGAACAATCACGGCCATATTAACGGTTCGTTTGAATTTGATATGAACTCAATTGAGAATAAAGACATGAAGCCGGGAAAAAAGAAAACAAAATTTGAAACACTTCTGAAATCAGAAGATTTTTTCAGTGCTGAAATATTTCCGAAGTCAAAATTTGTTATTGTTGAATTAACACCAATAAAAGATGCCGTTAAAGGAGGAAACACTCATAATGTAAGAGGTCTGCTAACAATAAAGGATAAAACGAATGAGATTTCATTTGATGCCATATTCAATATGAAAGGAAAGGAAGCAACCTGCAGTGGTTCTGTTGTTGTTGACCGTACTAAATTCGATATCAAGTATGGCTCAAAAACTTTCTTTCCGAATATCGGTGACAAAATGATTTCAGATGACTTCACTTTAAAATTTAATGTGGTAGCTGTAAATAATCAGGGGCACTGATTTATCTTTTGTATTAAAACAATTATTTGAAAACACTGCTAATTCCTGAAATCTAATGTAGCGCGTGTAACATCCGGAATAGTAAAATCAATTCATTCCAAATTGACTAGTTGAAGATTTAATTTTTAACGCTGATTATTAAGCAGCTATTCGTGAATTTATTTAATTGCAGTGAAACATTTTAAATTTTCAAAAGTAAAGGCGCAGACAAAATAATACGGTTTATGGCTACAATTAAGATTTTCTCGCGTTACATCAAAAACGAAATGACTGATGATAACAAAGTGGTAATGAATATGACGAAGTACGATTTATTCGTCTTCCTCTTTAGTTTCTTTCTTACTTTAGAAGTAGGAATGGTGCTTGTTCAACAGGCCTAATTTTTTAAAAATTTTATTGCCCGGTTTCCATTTGCACCTGTTATGCGAATAACATAAAGTGCGGGTGATAATTGCGATGTATTCATCACAAACTGATACTGTTTGTTTACATCAGCATCTAAAATTTTTCTTCCGATAGCGTCGAATAATTCAACCTTTAAAATTTCAATATTGGAATTCAGTAGAACATAATCAGCCGCCGGATTTGGAAATAATTCTAAAAGCCAATTATCAGAAAAATTATTGGAACTGGTATAATTGTGTGAAGTGGTTGTATCGAAAATGGTTACTCCACCGCGATAGTTTCCGATAACAATTTCAGGAATACCATCCGTATTAATATCAAAGCACGAAGGCGCTGAATAGCTTCCTACCTGAATACTCGCGAATGAACTGTCAACTAAATTGAAGGTGCCGGTTAAATTATTTTCGATATCGTTGTATTGAAAAATATTTCCACCCTCACATCCAACCAATAAAGTGTAAGTTGTATCGTGATTTAATTTTACAAAAGATGGAATACTATAACCAAAAGAACCATTTTGTTGCACAATTACATTTCCGAAAGAAGGTTGTAAAATGCTGAAATCAGGAGCAGTAATGCTTCCATTATTCCTGCAGAAATTCAATGACCCATTGTCCTCCCCGATTACTAAATCCAATTTTCCATCTCCATTTAATTCAACAATAACCGGAGTACTGAAAGAACCAACATCGATACTAAAATAAGACGGGTTTACTAAAATAAAATTATCAGGCATCATTGTTCCACCACCAATATTATTATAATACAAGAGTGTGCCGTTTATATTTCCGACAATCATTTCTTTTTTTCCGTCATTATTTAAATCACCAAAAGCAGGAAAAAGTGCTTTCATATTTAAAGCTGATAAATTCATCCAGTTTTTTGTCATAATTGTAAAAGCCGGCAAAGTATCACTACCCATATTTTCAAGATAAGTGATGGATGAATTTGTTTCAAATGAACTTCTGTTGCTAACCAGTATATCGGTTAAGCCATCGTTATTCAAATCAACAAAAACCGGTGCGGCTCCTGAACCCACATCAATCATATCATTTGTTAAAAATGAATCGGTCTGATAAATAAAAGTTCCATTATTATTTGCACCAATATTTTTGTAAAACCAGCTGCAGGCAATATCGGTTTGACCGTTTTCAGAATTGGGAGCAGCCACGATATCTTTTACACCATCATTATCAATATCAAGTCGGAACGAAGCCGGAAAATAATCGATATCAACAGGCACTGAATAGTTGGGAAATAAAGTATCCTGATCGGTGAGTAGTGCAGCGGTATCACTTCCGCCATTAGTCAGATAAACCAAATCAGAAAATGAAATATCGCCAAGAATAATTTCTTTATCACCATCGCCATCATTATCAAATGCCAGTGTGGTTGACCCGGCATGTCGGAATCCGCCACCCCGATTGTTGCTTGCATCATTATTTTCTTTTTTTGCCAAATCCTCTAATCGCCATGGACAAATTTGATTGAGCCACTTGGCCTGAGGCCAAGCCGGTTCATACATTAAACCCCAGCATCGCTCATTTAAATCATATATAAAACTATCGCAACCAAAACCCAATTCCTGCGATTGGTTTTCATAAAATTCCATCCATCCTCCACCGGTTGCTTCAAATGTCAGGATATCAATATCATTGTCGTTGTCAACATCAACGAAAGCCGGAATATCAATACTGGTAATAAAAATATTTAATAATGAACCGGTAAATCCGGTGAATTTTAAAAGCTTACTGTATTGTGTAAAACACAATTCGTTATCTGCATTATAGTAACCCTTATAAACTTTTGTTCCCAATGTGGTGTGAGTAAAAATATCTTCAATATTATCGCAATTAAAATCAAGCAGCAGGCACCAGGAATCCATTTTCGGAAAATTTTTTTCAAAAATTGGGGCATAGTTATAATCCACATTATTTGCCATACCACTGTTCGAAAAAGTCAAAAGTCTATCTCCGGTTCTGTCAAAAATTACTAAATCTAAAATTCCATCATTGTTTAGATCGGCTTCAGAAAATTGAGGGTTGTTTAATCCGCCTACCCAAGGCATTTTATATGGAACTGTTCCTTTCAATAATTGTATTTCGTAGTTTGGAAAGTATTGTGCTGAAACATGTTCATGAAAAAATAAAAAACTGAAAAAGCTAATAATAAATACGGATTGAATTTTTTTCATGAAGGATTTTTTTTCTTTCGGGTGGAAATTTAGGCATTATAAAACAGATGTCGAATGCGATTAATCTGAAATACGAAAAACATGGAAGCGTTTCTTTCCACTTCAAAAGAATATACAACTGACTGTGTAATAATTTCGTCGGAGAAGTTATCAGGTAATATATTGGATGGAGTTATATTGCGGAGCGAAAAATCAAAATTTTTAGCAGTGTAATAACGGATGACAAGATTCATGAAATTAAAATTTATTCTAACCTTAATCGGAGTTGCGTTTTCTTATTTTGTTTCTGCACAATGCAACACATCAATAACTTCATTTCCATCACCGGCAACTATTTGTAATGGACAATCAGCAGTATTAACTGCTAGT
>CAMDOA010000057.1 GCA_945903305.1 Chitinophaga pinensis | reverse complement strand
AATGGAAGCAGTAGTTGCCTTTTCAGTTTCTATTAACACTTTCATAGCAGCGGTTCTCTCATTCACCTTATCCTGTTTTTCCTGAATGCTCTTATCTCCAAATGCCTTCGTTTTATTTTTAATCAGTTCCTCTAAATTGCCTTTCAATTCTGCTTCTGACTTATCATTTATCTGATCAATGTGAATATATTTTTGCGATGAAATTGCATAAGGAAAATAATTTTTGCCGCTATCATCAATATATATTTCTGTATTAGTTAACTCAATTATTTTATTGTCGTTCAGCCAGAGTTTCAGAAGAGCAGGAATGGATTCACCTACTCTGTTAATAAAAGCGTCAAGAGATTCATCAGCAGATTTGTCCTGAAATTCGAATACATCGCTATCCTTAATATCTTTTGTTTTATCCAGCGTTACCCGGTCGGCGGTATCAATATAGGCAAAATATAAATCTCTTATCTGAGGTCTTAAATCAACCAGAGCTGCGGTCTGTTTACTGATTTTTGAAAACTGACTATGAACAACCTTCACCATGAATGGACCCTATTTTTTAAATTTTGCAAATAATTCTATTTCCTTTTCATTAGCGCTAAGCTCCAGATAATGCGCATCGGTAATTTTTTCCTTGTTGTATTCCAATTCAATGTCTTTCGTTTCAAAGCCATCCACTAAAACCTTCATCCCGTCCGGATTCTTGTATACTATTTTAAACAACACATTACCCTCCTTGTCAACTCCTGAAATCTTCTTTCCTTTTTCATCATAGAAACCACAACTTACAATTACCATGGGTGGCTTTGTAGGGCAAGGCGGTTTTGCGTCAGCTCCTTTATTTGGCTGATTGCTAGAATTGTTTTTTGTTTCATCAATAATTTTTTTCTCGACAACGCTTATTGCCATAATTTACTTTTTTTTAATTTCTCAACAATTAAATCTCTTACTTGCGCAATCCTTTTTGATTCGTTCAATGATTTATTTTCTATTACTTTTTTATATCGTTCATCGTTCTCGAAATCATCCATCACATTGAACTTAATCTGAAAATTAATCAGGTCAGAAAAACTTTGAGTTTCTTTAATATTGTTTTTCACAGCAAATTCCACTACTTCAGTCACCATTTTTTTTATTTCATTTTCATCTTTTGAAGCTGCCCATTCTTTATAATAGCTGGGAATGGATTGTGTTTGTTCAGCAATAAACTCTTTGGTTATTTTTTTTCCGAAAGGAATTAATTGTTTGTTATAAATAATCATACGATGCTCTTTATTTTTTCAAAAGATTTATTCTGCAGCATTGCAATCTTCACAATTAATACAATCATGTACCAGCAGATCTCCGGCAACGGCAGCATTTTTCAATGCTACAACTTGCATTGCCCTTGTTTTAAATTCAACAGGTGTGGCTTTTACCAGAGCAGAAGATGCCTCCGTTGAAACATAAGCGCCTGCAGCAGCACCGCCACCGCCGCCCCCTGCACCACCACCACCACCTGCTTCACCAATTAATACAGTAAAACATCCTAAAACAATAGTTCCGCCGTGCGCACAACTGTCTCCCATTCGAGCAGCAGGTTTACCACCAATCAATACCCCCATTGATCCAAGGATTATAACATCAGGAGGTCCTGTGCAGGTACACATACTTCCTAATGTTGCTGCAGGCATTCCGCCTATTAAAACAGTAGGTACACCAGGCGGAAGAATAGGGCCACCCACATGAGGTACTGGCCCAGTTACCATGGGGCACACATGCATATCTCCTGCTCTTGCTGCTGGTTTTCCCATTTTATTTTTCTTTTAAAGTGAGAATAAAATTAGTAAACGGATTTGATTTCGATTCTAATTTTTCCTGTAAGTCAATCAATGTTTGCTTCCATTCTTCCTCGCTTAATGAGTTTGGCATTGGAGTAATGCTAATGTTTACGCATTTAATTAATCCTTCGCTTGGGTTATCACTTAGCTTAACACCGCGGCCAACTTCAATCTTTTTAACTCTGCTTCCTAATTCAAATTTAAAAAATGATTTAATGTCTTCAACAGTAATAATCCGATCGCGGGTTAGTAATGAATAACGGTATGCATCAAGCGTTTCATCGCTTGATAATTTGCTGCTTCCGCCAATGGTATTTAGCAATAACATTATACCATCCTTTTGCACTTCAGAACCTGAGTATACCTCCAATTTAGTACCTGTTCGTATGTTATTGGCGGTTTCGCCATTCGTGCTCCAGTATTCAATAAATAATATTTCACCTTCCTCTCTCGGGTTCATCATTATATACATGGTATCATTTAATAACTGCGTGCTGTTCTGAATCATTTTTTGCTCCAGCATTGATATATCCTGATTAAGCGAACGAATACTGCTTATTAAAAAATCGTGACCAAGTGCAGCAAATGCAGCACTTTCATCCCTAACCAATTCCAACAGGTAATCTAAAAACTCTTTGCCATCACGGTCGTCAAATCGTTCAACTCCGCGTGAACGCAAAGTATAGGTACCTACAGCATCTCCTTCGTCAGATTTTTGCAATGGTGTAGAATGATATTCTAAATCATTGGCTCCGGTTAATGATTTAATAGAAAAAAAATCGCCTGTTGAATCAATAAGCGGAACAATATTAATATTCAGCGGTAGCCGGTACCGAACCTGATTTAATTTTTTATTTACTACCGGAAAACAATTAATAGAAACAAAAGTATCTTCCATTAATGAATCGTTGAACAAAGCAGGAAACTTAACTTTTATCCATAAACATTTATCAGTTAACTTAGCTAAATCTTCCTGGCTGAATGAATCTTCAAATTCTTCAGGATATTTTTTTAAAGAGTCATATGGATTATACTTATACTCATTTTTAAATCCATTACTAGTTACAAATCTGTTTTTATAAATAGAAAATATTTCCTTTTGAACCTTTTGAGCTGCAAACTGATCAGCATCTTCATTTTCAGTACTTTTAAATTTTGAAAAATTATCCAGTCCAAAATGCATTGCCATTTCATTGCCATTCAATTCCCATTTGGTGGCCGATAAAACTTTATACAGTGAATTTTTATCCGGTTGATTTCTCCAGTCAAAATAGAAAGTCAGATCATCAAGTGAAGTAATTCTTTCACTTATATTCAGCGCAATCCAAAATGTTGATTCACTTAAACTATTTCCTGATCTTGTTTTAAGCAGGAATTCGCGATTATTATTATCATTATAAACAAATAAATTATTTCCGGAGGCGGAATATTTTATTGAGCCATTCACAATTTTTTGATTGGATAATGGGACAAAAAAAATGTCGACAATTGTATCCAAGGGTCCGTTAAGCTTTGAGGAGATCTTTTTTTGATAATAAAACTGCATTCCTTCGTGCAATTCGCAAACCGGCTCAACAGATTTAGCATGAACCAGCGAATGTGCTGGCCTTGCTCCGGTATATACATTTGGAGTAAGCAATGAAGACAGGCGCTCTAAAGTGCGCACCTGCGATGAATTTATTTCCTGTGTTAATTTATAAATTTCAGTTGCACATGATTCAATCAACAGCTTTACTACAGGGTCAAATGAATCTATATCAGAATCGGCATATCCCCAGTAACTGGCTGCATTTTTTATCATGCGGCTTTTTATATATTCTTTTGAAAGAGAAGTTGATTGCTTTAACGACATAAAATTTTAATCAAATGATATAGGACTTAAAAAAAGTGACTGCCTGAAGTTAAATGGTTCGCGGGTTTCTTTAACAATACCTGAGATTACAACTTCCATTTTTCTTTTTATTCGAAATGCGACTTTTACCGCATCCATAATTTCTTCTTGCTTAATGTTCATATCAACTTTAATATCATACAAACGGGTTTCATACTTTACAATAGTTTTTGTAATGGATGAACTCATTTGTGCAATCCAGGTGTTTTCATTAGGAATGTGTTGAAAATCCCACTCCCACACTTCACTGCCAAAGTCTGAATAGAATCTGCACTCGCCATATTTTGTTGTTAAAATAATAAAAATATTTTGTGCAATTGACCTATAAAAATTACAAACCTTTATGTCTTTTTTTTTGGTAATTGCATGAAAATCTAACGGCAAAGAATAATATTGATCGCGATTCATCTAAGTTTTTTATTAATTTATCATAACTATTCCACCTTTCAATTTAGCCATTGCGCTACCACTCAATTCCAACATCGCTCCTTCAACCTTTGCGCTAACTCCGCCTTTAATTTCACAGGTGGTATCAGCTTTAATTTCAACAGTCAAGCCTTGTAATTTTAAAGCTTGCGTTGCTTTTACCGAAATTTCCATTGCTTTTAATTCAGTCTTTTGCTGTGATTCAATAGTTGTTTCTTTTGTTTTTGTCTCAATTTTATCCTGCGCATCAATTTTAAAATCCTTACATTTCATTTCAATATGGGGTGCATCAAATATTATTTTATCCTTTGCTTTAATAGTAATTAATCCGCCCTTGTCAAGTGTTAATGAAATTTCGTTTTGCGCATCTTTGTTTACTATTTTTATTTCTTCTTTTCCTCCTTCATCATTAAACCAAATCATATTACCACTGATAGTTTTTATTGCTTTCAGATAGTTTTTATCTTGATTCCATGGTGATTTATCCTTGCCATTATACATGGCGCCTATAACATAAGGTGCATCAGCATCTCCATGTTCAAATGCTACCATTACCTCTTCATCAATTTCAGGTATGAAGTAAAATCCCTTTTCGTTGCCGGCATGCGGGTGTACCATTCTTAACCATGGAGTGCCTTCGTCTGTTTGCCAAAACATCTTTACTTTAATTCTACCAAGACCCTCCGGATCTTTATTATCAGTTACAATAGCCGGTTGTGATTCACTTTTAGGAAAAATTATATTCTCGTTGTATTCAGGCGGCACTTCAATCTTTTCAGGAATTGCTATAAAAGTGTTTTCATAATTTCCTATTCCATCCGATTCGTGAGAAATTTCTACTATCCTGAAACTTCCGGCATCACCACTTTTATTTTGTTCATTTCTTAATGTAACTGATACAAGTGAACCTAACTTTAATGATGATATATCGGTTTTTGCATTTAATTGTATAAAAGATGCGGCAGTTGCTGAGAGTTGTGCTTGCACCAATTCATCTACATCCTTTTTTATAGTAACAGGCCGCATACTTTGTTGCAATGCAGCATTCGGAAACATTTTATCCGACTGTGAATAAGCATGCTTGCTCATAGGATCCAATCCAGGAACGCTAGTTTTTTTTGATTCCACAATTTCCTTCTTCATATAATCATACTGATATGAATTGAAATTCAGATTGCAAATTGTCATAGACAATGTTATATCATCACTATCCCTTAAATATTCTATTGATACTGATTTGGACTCTTTAGGAGTACCAAAAATTAAATTAGAGCCGTCGTAGTAAAACCATTCTCCATATTGTAAAGCAATTCTATTTAAAAAATTAAAATCACTTTCATTGTATTGAACGATGTATGGAATTTCGGTTGAGGATTTTGGATTATTAGATACGGAAACAATATTTGAAGGAATCACATTAGTTATCTCGCTAACTATTTTTTTGATGTTCGTTTCCGAATAAGACTTTAAGTTCTCTCCGCCCTCTAATAAAATCGTAGGGCTATAACCTGAAAATATTAGGTTTCCAAATGAACCAGTTTCGTTTGAAAGTTTAATTTCTGTTATTAAACCTTTAAAATTGTTTTCGTCACCGTCACCAACCAATGGCTTCATATTTATTGACACAATGGTTCCGATATATTTTTTTGCATCATTTAAAATGAAAGAGTCTGTCGCTTCAATAATCTCCATTGGAAATATAATCTCAAAAAATCCATGGTCATTTATTTTTTGAGTAATATTAAAACTTGAAAAAGGTTTTATGTCTTTACCATCCTCTAAGGTAATTGCAACTTTAATTTCCTGTGCCATAATATTAGATTAAAAAACCACAAAGTCTGGTAGAATAATCTGCCATACTTTGTGGTTAGGTTGATGAATTATAAAAATTACTAAATTAATTCAAAATGAAAAAACTTAAAATACAAACTATGCCTTAAGCCGCTCCAGCAACTTTTGGCCAATCATTTTCAAGTACAGCTTTATCAACTTCAATTTTTCTCGCTGAAAGAGAAACATTGTAAGACATAGACTCTCCGCCGAAAACAGAAATTGATTCGCTGAATCCTACAACATAGCAGTCAGTTAAAGTAATTGTTTTTTGTGTGCCTTCGCCAGTTGCTTTTGAAATTTCCATTGTTACAACTAAAGCCTTTGTTGGACTATTTAACATTGACTCAAGAATAGTAGTATCTTCAGTAGTTTCAAGTACTAAGTCAACTGTTCCTCCGTAAATTGAAGAAGAAGGTTTTCCTTTTGCATCAGTGTCGCGGCGGAAACCGTAAGAGAGGTTTTGAATGCTCCAGGTTTTGCTGCCAATTTTAAGTACTGTTTTAAATGCCATGGTTTTTGGTTTTTGGTTTTAGAATTTAGAATTTAGTTAAACTTAATTTAAAAATTGTTTTTCAATTAGTTATTTCTGTGTGTAAGAACTTGCCCATGTTGTTGCAGCATCTTCACCCTTTTGACCATCCAGTTTAACCATAAAACTCTTAGCAGGGAAATATGGAGTGATATGAATGTCTAAATTAATTTTGTCTTTTATATTTTCATCTTTTTCAAATTTCATGATTTGAAAATTCTCAATAAGTTTCGTTGGACCTGTAACTCTATCAAGGAAACTTACTATCTGACCTCTTAAATCCTTTTCAGTTAATGAGGTCCAGTTTTCAAAAGCACGACGATTTAAAAAATCAACTAATACTTTTGTTATATAATCGAATACACGAACAACTGAATAGGTTTGCAATCCAAGATTATCGCCATTAAATAATGTTTTAGCTGAGAAGGCCATAACTTTACCATATTCATTCACCATAGGAACTAATCCTATTTTTTCAAGATTTGAAATCTCACTTTTCTTTAACGGAAATTTAACTCCATCAACTTCATTCATACTACCATGTTTTTTTCCTGCAGTTACCTGTGACATCAATGTAGAATAAATTTTACCTGCAAGTGCTGAAGATCCTGGAACATATACATCTTCCTCTTCACCAACTTCTTCATTTTTTCCGCGACCTACTAAGTAGTTACAAGTCATTATACAATTTGATTTGTAAATATCTCCACTAGCTAAATTAGCTGACTCAAACAAGTCAACAACTTCGTCAACTGAATCTAAGTTTCGGAAGTCTGTCACTAACATTACTTTATTATCAAAAGCAATTTTAGACCACTTTTCTACTACTTTATTAGATCCAAGATAACCAGGGATACACATTAAAGAATAGTTATCGCGCAAATCAAGACGATCATAATTTGCTTTTAATTCACCCGCGATGTAATCAATAAATCTTGTGTTATCTAAATCTGATACTTGTTCTAAATCAGCATTTACTATAGTGAGATTCTTAATTTTATCTGATTCAGAATTTTTGAAAAACAAAGCCATCGATCTATAACTTTCTTCCAATGCGCGTGTAGCCTCTAAAGTTTTCTTTAGATTTTTCTTTAAAGTTTTTGCAGCTGATTCTGCCTTTTCAGCACTCTTATCTATCATGTCAGAAATAGAATTATGCTCACTTAAAATAGATAACCATAAAGTTAATTTTTTCTTTAGTGCTGCACGCTCATTCTTCTTATCTGACTCACTTAGAAAAATTTTCTTTAATGCCTTTCTATCTGGATTTAAGTTTTTAGTGCCATCAATAGTTGTTTCAATAAAATCAAAACCTCCTACTTTTGCTAACTTACTTATGCTACTGCTTAATACTTCAGCAGGTGCCTCAAGTCTTTCAAACAATTTCTCTTGAGCTTGTTCCGGGGATGCTTCTAATTCAGCCATTATTTTTAGTTATTTTATTTTTTGAAAAAATTTATTCGACTTATTTTCCTGAATCTTCAATATCCTGAATCATTGCCTTTAATGAATCCATAAAAGCAGCTTTGTTATCTGGATTTTCAACAACTGATTTCAACAATTTGTTAGATTTCATTTGCTTAATAATTGCCATGTATTGGTCTTGTTGCAAATTTAAATCTTTCAAAAATTTACTTTGTTCAGTAATATTCTTTGCACCAAAATCTCCAAGATTATGAAAATTTGCTGTTTCTTTAACAGCACTTCCATCAGCACTTTCAAAATCCAATTCAACATTTGGTTTAAAATGTTCAAAAACATCTTCTACTGTTTTTAAATCATATACAGCTTCTGGTTTGATAGGTGCATCCCCAGTTAGTTTCTGTACAAACAATGTTTTGTTCTGAGAAATATCAGCCATTGCTTCAGATGCAGAATTTGGAACTGCATTTCCTCCTACTCCGTAATCAAATGCCATAGTTTTATGTTTTTAGTTTTATTTGTTAAAAAATTATTGATTCAAAAATAACTGAAGTTTTATTATTTGCAACTATTTATAAATAATTTATTTTTATTTAACAGTCCATACAATTTCATCTTCCTTCTTATCAATTGAAATGGTGTTTCCTTTTTTCACCTGACCGGAAATAATCATTTTTGAAAGTGGTCTTCTTAATTGATTTCTGATTACTCCTGTTATTGGTCGTGCTCCATACTTTGGTGTGAAGCCCATCATAGCGAATGTTTTTTTTGCTTCATCAGAAAGTTCCAATGCAATGCCTTGCTTCTTCAATGTTTCAAATAAACTTTTCATATGAATGTCAAAAATCTTCACCACATTTTCTTCACTGATTGGTGCGAACGGAACAATCTCGGTTACACGCGCTAAAAATTCAGGACGAAAATGCTTGGTCATGATTTCCATCAAGTCCGATGACTTGGGCATTATCTTTTTTCCGAATTGTTCAATGATCCATTCGCTGCCGATGTTTGAAGTGAATACGATTAACGCATTGGAAAAATCTCCTTCCTTTCCAAGTCGGTCGTGCATTTTTCCTTCATCTAAAATCTGCAGGAAAATATCGAATACCGATGGATGCGCTTTTTCAATTTCATCAAACAAAACCACCGCATAAGGTTGCTGACGAATTTTATTTACCAGCATACCTCCTTCTTCATAACCAACATATCCCGGAGGCGCACCATACAATAATGCGGCTGAATGTTCTTCTTTAAATTCCGACATATCAAAACGAATCATGGCTGTTTCATCATTGAATAAAAAATCGGCTGTTGCTTTTGCGGCTTCTGTTTTTCCGGTTCCTGTTGGACCTAGAAAGAAAAATGAACCTATTGGTTGTCCAGCTTTATTTAAACCGGAGCGCGATTCTAATACAGCATCTGCAACTGCCTTCAATGCATGATCCTGTCCTATCACTCGTTTCTTCAGGAACTGTTCCATGTTCATCAGTTTCTCTTGTTCCTGCGCCTGCACTTTACCAATAGGGATTCCGGATTTATAGGAGACTACTGAAGCTATATCCGCTTTGTCCACTTCGCCTTTTTCTTTCTGCGCAAATTCATTTAACTTGCTAATAGTTTCTGAAAGATAATCGTACAAACTCTCCGGTAATTCAATGTCTTCAATTTGTTTTTCATCTTCCAACTGTCCAAATAAAACAGGCGAGATTTTATTTTTCAGAATGCGGTAAAACCATTTGTATTCTTTTAGCAACTCGGTTCCTGAAATATCAGGTGTGGCTTTTACTTCTTCTAATTGAACTTTTAAATCTTCCAGTTCTTTTTTAGAAGTATCGTCCATCATTTTTATTGCGGCCATAGTTCTGTCTAACAAATCAATTGCAGCATCAGGCAACCTTCTGTCTTTAATATATCTTTTCGCCAACCGAACACAATCAGGAATGGCATCGGCATTTACTTTTAAGTTGTGATGCTTTTCGTAAACCGGAAGAATTTTAGTAACCATTTTCACTGTGGTTTCAATATCGGGTTCTTCCACACGCAACATTTCGAAGCGGCGATTGAATGCCTGTTCGGGTTCAATAATTTTTCTGTATTCATCATTGGTGGTTGCACCAATTACAGTTACAGCTCCTCTTGCTAATTCAGGTTTCAATAAATTTGCTGCACCTCCGCCGGCAGGTCCTTTCGGGTCTAACAGTGTATGAATTTCGTCAATGAAAAGAATGGCTTTATCAAATTGTTTTATTTCCTTGATAATATTTTTCAATCGATCTTCTATTTCCCCTTTGTATGATGCACCTGCAACCAATGCGCCCATATCCATTTCGAACAACAATGCATTCTTTAAATTCTCAGGCACTTTTCCTTCGTTAATGGCATTGGCAAAACCATCCACCAATGCAGTTTTACCTACACCGGGATCGCCGGTTAAAATAACATTCGGTTTACTGCGACGACCCAAAATTTCAATCATCATGCGCACTTCTTTATCACGACCAACAATGGGATCTAGTTTTCCTTCTTTTGCTTCGGATGTTTTATCAATACAATATTTAAAAAGTGCGTTGGCCGACTGTGTGGCTGCTGCACCACCGCTTCCTGCTTGCGCATCTGTTTTTCCAAGTGCTTGTTGCAGTGTTGCATCGGAAAAATAGAGTTCGAATATTTCTTTTTCTTTTACCGGAAATGATTTCATTTGCTCAATGGAAAATCCAACACCGGGTTTGCAAATGGCAGTGAACAATGCAATCGGATTTACTTCCTGCAATCCTAATTTTATTCTCACATTATCTGCTTCTTCAAAAATGGCAGTGATATAATCATCACCTGCGGGTGCTTCCGGCACCTTGCCTGTTTTCGGATAATCATCCATGCGCACTTCAGCCCAATCAGCTAAGTAGTTCACATCTTTTCCCAATGACTCCAGAAAAGTTCTGAAACCAATATCGCGATGCGTGAGTGCTTTTAATAAGTGCGCCGACGAAAATTTTTCGTTGTGATATTCTTTAGCAAGTGATTGTGCAATTTCAATGGAATGCTTTACACTATCTGAAAAAATCTGTGACATGTTTTATTTTCTGTTTTTATTTTTCTGATGAACAGTGAATTAAATGTAAAATGCCTTTTGATTTATTTATCTGTTATAAATTAAATCGCCAGGAGATTTTGAAAGAATACTTCTGATGGTGCTCCACGAAATAATTATTCCGCTGATAATAATTACTCCCATTGCAACCAATGTATTCAAATTCCACAATTGGAAGTAACTGATATCTTGCTCCACTCCTGCTTTTGATTTCAGCAACATATCAACTCCGTTTCCAACCAAAAAAGCACCTCCGACAGATACTGCAATTCCGGTTATGATGAACACCAGAATAATGCTGAAATAAATATTTAATGATTCAGAATTATTTAAACCAATGGCTTTAAAAGTTCCGATGTTCATTTTCACTTTGTTCAGATGAAGCTTTAATAAGTTAAATAAAAACAAACTCACAGTAATGGTTCCGAATAAAATTACGAGGTAGGCGATGATGTAAGTGATGGTGCTGAGGAAGTAGAAATTTTCTTTTTCAATAACCTTGGAAGTATCCACTTCAATGGTTGCCTTATCATCCTTATCGTTAAATTTTTTCAGAATGTATTCGGAGAAAGGACGAATCTTGGAGAGATTTGTAAAATAAACCGAGTAGTAATCAGGGCTTGGAAATACGGAACGGTTCAATCCTGAATAATCGTAAGTGCGATAAATATTTTTTTCGCTCTTCAGTTTTAAGCTGTTTTCAATCACTGTATAAAAAGATTCAATCTTATTGTTCAATGTACTGCTGTCAACATTCGGATCGGAGAAACTGATTCTGATATCAAACCCTTTGTGATAAGTTGATTTGTGTGGCTGCGGATTTTCAACACCAGCATCATAAATTTTAAATTCTTCATTAGCATCGGTTACACCCAATAATTTTTTTCTCCAGTCAATTGCATCCTTCATTTCGCCTTCAATAAAAAATTCAATGTAATTTGTATTACCACGAACTTCGAAAGGACTGCGTGGTTCGCGTTGGTTGTATGATTCGTAACAACTGGTTAAACACACTGCCATGCTTTTGCCTGGTAATTCATTTACAACTGCACGAATTGGCAGTGGTATTGAATAATATAAATTCTGATCGGCAGATGTGTCTTTATTAAACTCCCTGATTTTAATGTACGGAGTATTGATATCGTAACCGAGTTCTGTGATCAAACGCTTGGTTACAATTAAACTGATATCTTCATCATTATTAAATCCGGCTTCACCAAAAACAGTATTTTTTTTAGTGAGAATAAAATTTGAAATAAAATTTTTATCTCGTTCAAAATCTAAAGTCCGTAATCCTTTTGCAATGTATTTATTTGCTTCGTCGGTTGAAGAGTCGGAGTTGTTATAAAACAGAAAATTAAATTCTTTGTAAGTGGAAATATCGCGGTATTCAAATTTGCTTTTCAAATCCGGATCATCGAGTTCCTTTTTCAATGCATTCACTTGTTCGGCAGTACTTTTTGTCCACGGAATTGAAATGGTTAACCACTGTACAAACGGACTGTTTAGTTTTTTATCTAAATAATCCAGACATCCATTTGCGAAACCAATGGATATGAAAGTGAAAAATAAAATGCCTGAAAGAATCAACATGTTAATCATTGACTTTCCGGCAATGGCCTTTGATTCTTTATTGAAAAAAAGCTGCTTGTAGGTTTTAAATATTTTTTTCTTGGTTTTTATTCTCTCATCCGATGCCATAGTGGTATCGACATTGGTGGAGAACAAGGCCTTGATTTTATTTTTGAATTTCAATAAATCTTCAGGATTATAATTTTCCCAAACAGAACGATCAAAAACATTTTCTTTTAATATTTCACCATACCCTTTCGATTTATCTTTTGTGAGCACCACTATTCTGTCGCAGTGATTCAAAGCCAGATTGATATCGTGCGAAACGATAATGGAAGTGATGTTCTTCGAATTATTTTTTAAAATGGAAATTAATTCGTTGGCATTGGCTTCATCCAGATTTCCGGTTGGTTCATCACCTAACAAAATAGTAGTGTTGGTGTTCAGTGCTCTTACAAAAGCCAATCGTTGTTTTTGTCCGCCTGATAAATTCACAGCAAGAGTTGTTTCATCCACTTCATTTTCCGGCAGATTCACTTTCTTCATTAACTCTTTCGCGCCGGCTACTACTTCTGCTTCGCCTATGGATTCCTTTATCATGCGCGAAAGCGAAATGTTTTCATACGCAGTAAAATTTTCCATCAGGTTAGTATTCTGAAAAATAAAACTCAGGTGCCGTTTTCTTATTTTAGATATTTCGGCTTCGTTGTTTTCTTTCCATAGCTGATGCAGTTCTATTCCTTCATTATTGTAATTCAGTTTAACAGTTCCAGAGGCAATGGTATTATTCATCATGCCCAATGTTTCGAGCAAAGTGCTTTTACCTGAACCTGATGAACCTAATAGAAATGTGAGTTTGCCTTCGGGAATTTCCAATTCAGAAATTTCCAAAACTTTTTCTTCCGGTTTGCCTGAATACGAACAAACTAGGTTGCTGATTGAAAAAATACTTTTCATGTTTACGGCAGATATTCTTCAGGTACCCAGAAAAAATCAATATCAAAATCACGGAATGAATATCGCTTGTCGCGTGATAGCTGGTCAAGTAAAGAGTAACTGTCGGTCATTTGTTTAGCAATGGAACCAATGGCTTCATCGCTTACTTTATTTACATCTTCTAAATCGCTTAAAGTGTATTGAAACAATTTATTTTTTGTATTAGATGGAAGATGAAACACCAGTGCGTTTATTTCGCTTGCTTTTAATTTACTCGGATCTTTTATGGATGGGCCATAATAAGTTTTTACCATTTCGTAGTAAGCACTTTTAACATCCGATCTTAAAGTTGCTAAATCGCCACTGCTGTTATTAAACTTGTCGAGAATTTCTGTAATGCGGTTGAATTCGTCCTTGGTCATTAACAGCACATATTTGTAAACATCGTGCTTCAACCCTTTAGGTTTCATACAGGTGTATCCTTTCATAAAGAACTGAAAATTATCATCCGCATATTTTTTGGCAATTTCCGGGTCAATACCACTGCTGATAATATTTGCCATGTACATTTTCATTAATGGAGTAAACTCAATACTCTGTTCTCCTATTCCTGAAACTTTATCAGTTACCTGCTGAATGCCCATTTCGATGTAACTGTATGCACGAATGAAGACAGAATCCAGTGCCATTGATAATTTTTCGGGGGTCATTGGGTCGCCGACATTCGGCACCAAAATGTAATCATTTACAGGGCTTGCTTCAGGCACTTTTAAATACCAGATACTTCGACCCTGTGTTGTAAATTTTGGTTCAATATTGGTTAAGTTGTAATCCTTTTCATTTAAGATGCTTGTATTTTTCTGATCCATTTTCTTTGTTGACTCAATCATTATTTTACGAATGTCAGCTTTAAAATCTTCCGACTCATCGCTGCCACGCGCTGCCTGAAAAGCAACAAGTGTTACATGCAGGTCGGCCAGTTTTTTTATTACATCTTCTCTGCCAGCTAAATCTTCGGGGTTATCCGATACTGAACCAATTAAAATAACAATGTTAGATTCTTTTGCATCGTCAAACATTTTTAATCCACGAGATAATCCTTTATTAATGGCCTGATACTTTGGATTATTATCGGCACATGTCATGGCTGCTGATAATTTTGTTTGCAGTTTATCAATCATATCCGACTGATTACTTGTTAAATTCACCGGATCCACAGTCATATCTAATCCACCACAATTGCTCATACCTGCATCACGATAAATAACAGCACCATAATTAAAAGTATATTCATTCAAATCTTCCAGGCTTGCTGTACTTTTTGTTATAGCATTAATTATACTTGTTCGGTATAATTGTAAATCGGCTGAACCATCAATCACTACAACAATATTTACCTGCCTCGCTTGTTTTAAAACTTTTTCGGAAGTGGTACCTTCCATTGTAGCTTGCTGATCTACAGTTAAGGTTTGTTTACCAAGTGTATTGTAAATAGGTGTTACAAATCCGGTTTGAATTAAATCTTCGCCTTCAGTATGACCGAGTATCGGAAATCGTTTCCATTGCGGGTCTTTCTTTTGTTCGTATGGATCATCGTCCCATTTCAAATTACTGACTACATCATTTTTGCCCGATGAATAAGCTTCTGCATCTCCCTTGTCGCAAAATATTTGTGATTTATACCCCTTTAATTTTCTTTCGGCAACAGCTTCTGCATCCCAGTTGGGTTCCAGGCAAACACAATCGGCCCACTTGGTAATTACTTTGCTTGATACCCATCCTAAAATTAAACGATCAATAGATGGCGGACCAAAACCATTTTTTCTAACCAACAAATAGCTGGTGTCTTTGTTAGCAGTATATATTTTGGCAATAAAAATCCATTGGAATAATCTGATGGATTTATCTTCAATTACTGTTGAAGCTGCTAAAGTCGGGCTGTAAAAAAGACGGATGCCGGCACTGTCTTCGTTGTCGGACATATATTTTTTAATATCGCCTTGCAGCACTGATAAATCGGTAATAACAGCCAGGGCTTTTAAATAAATATGATTAGAGGTTTGCAAGGTTGTTCCCCACAAAAGCAATTTGTCTTTTTGAACCCAGCCTCCATCGTTCACTGGTTCCTGCAATGATTTTTTTAAAATTTTTGCACCATCATAAGAAATCAAATGAAGCTTATCGCCCGATTCTTCAATTACATAAAACTTATCCATGAATTTATAAGTCTTAAGCACTTCGCCGCTTGTTGGGGTTTTAAATCCCTGCACACCGTCGCGATCGGCATATACTACCCAGGTTTCTTCTGAGGGGTTTGTTTTGCTGTTAGTTAAAATAACAGTATTTGCGGTTGGGTCTTTGTATTCAATGGGCTTTGAAAAAACAGAAGTTCCCTTCTTGATTACCGGAATCTGAGCAAATAGAAAATTGCTGGTTCCAATTAAAATTGCTGTTGCTAAAAAAAATTTAATCTGTTTCGTCATAGACCTTAACTGAAAAATTTATGTAATTTGATTTATTTGAATCGTTATAAAAATTTATTAGCCGGTTAACATTTTCTTCAAACCAAGCTTTAGATTGACCGGTTGATTTTGCATTTGCAATTCTGATATTCACATGCAATGATTTTGCAGGACAATCAGTAAGAGTAAAGATTTGTTGAGGCAGATATCGAAGGAGCAGTGATATTTCACCATTTGCCTTCGTAATACTTTTATATACATAATCACCTTGAAGATAAATATATAAATTAACTTCTTGAGATACAGTAAAAGGAACTTTATTGATCCAGTTCAAAACAGCATCGTCATCGAAAAAAAACTTGGGTGCTTCATATTCATTTAAATCATAAATGCGGTTGATATAGTTTTCGCGCTCTTTATAATTTGTTTCAATTTTAGGTTCATTGCCATTTGGTTGAAACATCACAAACCGGTAATCTTCTTTACTGCCAATATTATTGACTGATGTTTTTAAATCATCCATCAATCCGGAGAAATCAAAAATTCCATTTCTGTTCACCTTGCCATTATCTACATAAAAAAACTCAAGCGACTTATAACTTTTTATGCTGGTAGTTTGTGCGAATGCAAAAACAGAAACCAAGCAAAAAAGGAGAGTGAGATTCGTTTTCATTATTTAGCAATTGAAATGATGACTGTCATGGTGCTTACAAATCCTCTTGCTTTATCAATAACCGGTGTGGCTGATTTTACAGTTACCGATCCCGGATTAATTGTCATGTTATCAATCAAGTCATTCAATGTGAGCATGTCTTTAAATCCGGTTACTTTAATTGGAGTGCGCAAACCCAGAATAAAATTTTCGTTAATCCATTTTTTATCGGCAGGTGTCATTCTATCCTGTTTCGCTATTGATTGCAAGTGTGAAGTAATTTCTGCTCCACTCAAACCATGTATCACAGTTTCTTTAGGCGGTTTTGGTGGTGGTGGTGCCGGATTATTTTTTACTCCTGGATCTTTAGGCGGTTTAGGAGGTACCTGAACAGTTTGTTGCGGCGCCACTTTTTTCTTTGGAAATACTTGAATAGACCATTCACCGGGTTTGTTTGCGTTATCAGTTTTTAAAAACACATTATAAATTCCGGGAGTTTTAAAAGTGTATTTAGGATTTTGGGTGCTGTCATCAATTTGTGCTGACTCACCAAATTTCCAATACCAATGTTTTGCACCATCAGCGGTTCCGGTAAATTGAACAGGAGTGCCTACTTCCGCTTCAGCCGGAGCAATAATTTTCACAACAATTTTATCAGCATCGGCAATAAATGATTTTATTAAAACCGAAAGGGTATCAGTACATTTTCCGTTCACAGTTAACTGAACGATGTAAGTTCCGGATGCCTCGTATTCGTAAGCCGGATTTTGTAAATCAGAAGTTCCTTTTCCATCGCCAAAATTCCAAAGCCATGAAGTTGCTTCCGGTGTATTATCAGAGAACTGAATTTTTTCACCTGTACCAATGACCATCATCCGTGGCGTGGCATCCAGTACTAGTTTTTGGCACTCATCTGATGGGGCCATTATCATTTTAAATCCAATGATCAGGAGTACTAATAAAATAACTCCGCCAATTACAATGAAAATTCTTTTGTCCATTTATGTTTTGATTTTATTATCTGATTAAGCCTATTGAAATTCCCACATTTACACCTCCGTTATAAAACTGAATTTTATTTAATCCGGTGATTAAAGAATTGTATTCTTGTTTTTTATCTGTCAACACAAAACCCTCTACACCATTTGATGCACTTGGAATATCAAGATTTGTAAATAAGAAAACCGCTCCGACATTTAATGAAATCCGTTCAGTCAGCAAGTATGAAAATTGCGGCTTAAATATGAATGTAAAATTTGAAACTTTATTACTCAGTTGAAAAGTATCAATACCGGTTGGGGAATCATCTACCCCAAAATTATTTAAGAAACCCTTTGTTAATATTTCATCGCCATACTTTGCTTTTAAAATCTGAACCGCATTTTCATCAATAACTACAGATGCATTGGATGGTGGCTTAAATGCATAATGATTATTTTCATCCAAGGTAAAAACCCCTGTGTAATTAAATTTCGCATCGTATTCTGTAATCAGTTTTCCGGGCAGTGTGTATCCAACTCCAAAGCTTAATTTTAAAAATGATTTTAAAGCGGATGAATCTTTCTTGTAGAAGTTGATTTTATATTTTACGAAAAGCGGAATTGAAATCATGTTGTATTTCACTTTTTCTTTTACTTCCCCATTGTTTCCATCAACAATTCTGCGATAAATACGGGCGTTGTTAAATGAGTCAATGGCACCATATTCTACATGGAATTGACTGAGTACTAAATCCTGTTCTGATTGGGTGTAGAAAACACCTACTCCAAAACCAAGATGCCTTTTATTACCAACAAACATTTCCAGTTCGCCGGCAAAGTGAAATTGAAATTGCTTAGTGTTTTTAAAACTCAAGGTTCCAATGGAATCGGCTTCGGTATCATATAAATTATTGGCGTATCGGTTCTGATAACCAGATTGCAAATTGTTTTTAAAATTTATTTGTTCATTGTCGTTAAATAAAATAAAAGACTTTGAAATACCGGCATTAACATTTAACGATAAGAAATAACCACGCGGTGAAGGTGCTCCGTTGAATTCTATTAAGCCAGGAATATTTGGGAATTTATCATCAATATCAACTACCAAATCCTTGTCTTTATCATTTGAAATTTTCACATGTGTAACTGACCCGTTGTTTGATACCCTTGTAATAATTGCCTGCGAATAATCTTCAATGAGTGTAACAGTTAACATTAAAGTATCCTTGTTATTAATAATGGCATGCGTTTTTGGCGATCGTGCCCTGAAACTTTTTTCAAGTATTACATACACCACATTGTTTTCAAAATTATTCATGTTCACTGCCAAATTGCTTATCACCAATTGATCAATTCCTTTATTATAAAAGTCTTTTATATTTCTTAGATATTGGTCGAGCGATCTGTCACTAAGTTGGTATGGATTTTCACTGGTTGGATTTCTGTAATAATCAGGAGTGTATTCATCCCACACATCCGCATCCGGGCTGAACATGCTTCTGTATTGTTCGATAGATGCTTCGGTAATAGTATCGGAACCCGGAGAAATAAATTTTCCTAATTGCTGGAAATTATAAAGCAAGGAATCAATGGCACGAATGGCTTTCATCTTCTGATCAAAGTTTAAACTCTGACCACTTGCAGTTGGTTGAAAAAAAGCAACTGCAATAAGTAAAAATAAAACGAGTTGAATTTTTTTCATCGGTTATTGAATAATAATTTTAGAAATCTGACATCCACCATTCTGATTTATGTATTTAATAAAATAAATTCCGGGAGGATATTTTCTTTCCGTGTTAATCACCAACTTAGTTGAATTGAAAATTGAAAAATGGTTTTCCATTTCTTTTCCACTCAAATCATAAATAAACAATTGTGATTTTAGATTGTCAGCTTCTGAATTAAATTGAATAGTGAATATTCCATCTGTCGGATTTGGATAGATGAAGAAATAATTTTTTGCATCAACCATTTTATTCTGAATACCTGAAAGAGATTGAAACATGGAAGATGAATCAATGTTGTAATAAGCCTTTTGTTTACAGTTAATATCATCATTATAATATTCAACCCAGTAATAAAATTGATCAAAATGTAACGGAGTAGCATTTGTATCAGGAACTAAAAACAATTGCAGGTTCTGATTGCCAAACTCATTATTAAATCCAACAGTGTCCTGATTAAAATTTGCAATAAAATCTCTGCCCCAACGATAATTTGTTCCTGATTGAGAATAAAGAACAGCCAGTGTAAACGGATTGGTAGAAAATTCAATCACCGGTTCCAGAGGTGGAGCCTGGCCGCTGATTGAAATATTTTTTTGCCCAAAAGATTTACATCCAAAAGCTGTGGTGGTAACTGTAGTAAACAAGGTGCATGTAGTTACACTGCTGCTTAACCCTGAAAAATCAGCTAAGCAAGTATCATGATTTCCATTAGAAATAAAAGCATTAATTCCTGCCGGCGTTGCTGACCAACTGAAAATATCTGTTGCAGTAAGTGGAGGAGCAATAGTGTAAATCACATTTGCTTCACCAGCACAGATTGAATTTTTACCATTGATTACAGGAATTGAAGGAAGCGGATTAATAGTGATAGTTACATCTGCAAATGCAGTACATCCTAAACTGGATGAACCGATTACACTGAAAATCTGAAGAATTGGTGATGTTGAAGAATTGGTAACTGAGGCAATTACATCAACCCCTGATGAAACATTCAGTAATCCGGTGGGTTGCCAGTTGAATGAAGTTGCCTGAGTAGTACCGGTAGAATTTACATGTAGAGTTGTCGTATCACCCGAGCAAATTTCAATACTGATTGGAGTAATTGAAATTACCGGAAGTGGTAGTATAGTTATTATTACCTGGTCTGTTACAGCATTACAAGGTCCAGTAGGATTATCAGTAGTAAGAGTAAGAGTTACAGTTCCACTTGCGATTTCGATACTTCCCGGTGTATAAACAGCAAACATTGAAGTATTGTTATCGAATGATCCGTTTCCTGTGGTTGACCATGTACCTGTTAATGCACTTCCTCCAATGAGTCCATTTAAATTCATGGTTCCGTCAGCACAAATAGTTTCGTCAACACCTGCATTAACTGTTGCAGCGACATTAATTGTAATTATAACAATATCACTAACTGCATTGCAGGGTCCATTTGGATTATTGGTTGTTAAAGTAATAGTTACGCTTCCTGCAGAAATATCAGCCGCACCTGGTGTATAAACGGCATTCATTGAACTTGCATTGTTAAATGTTCCGGTTCCGGCACTTGACCAGGTTCCGGAAGAAGCACCACCGGAAACACTTCCATTTAATGTTGCAGTTGTACCAGCGCATATAGTCTGATCAGTACCGGCATTTGCAACTGCAGCCGGATTAATTGTTAAAATCATTTGGTCGGTTACAGCATTGCATACTGTTGGTGGATTATTGGTTGTTAATGTTATTGTAACTGTACCATTATTAATATCTGCTGCACTTGGGGTGTATACAGCATTCATTAAACTGATGTTGCTGAAACTTCCTGAACCTGAACTTGACCAGGTGGCAGATGTTGCACTTCCACCAAAACTGCCATTCATAGTCGCCGTAGTTCCTGAACAAAT
>CAMDOA010000056.1 GCA_945903305.1 Chitinophaga pinensis | reverse complement strand
AACAACATTGATACACTTCATCAGATTGCAACCTCAAGTTGGGATCCGAACGACAAGCAGGTTTCGCCAACCGGTGTTGGTGCTCCCGGTTATATACATGCTGACCAGCGTTTGGATTATACCATCCACTTCCAGAACACAGGTAATGCTCCTGCCATGAATGTGGTGTTGATTGATACTCTGAGCAGCGAGTTGGATTGGACCAGCATTAACATTCTTTCTTACAGCCACCCGATGGTAAGTGAACTCGATACTGTTACCGGCATCATTACATTCTTCTACAACAACATCATGTTGCCCGATAGCGGCGCTGATTACTTAGGAAGTATGGGATTTGTGAAGTACAGCATTTCACCTAAAACAACTATTGCAGATGGAACAGTGATTAACAATTTCGCTGATATTTATTTTGATGCGAATGTTCCTGTACGCACCGGCACAACCATTAACACCATTGATTATAATTTGGGGGTTACTGAGTTGATAGCTGATAACAAAGTTCACATTTATCCGAATCCTGCAAGTGAAAATGCATTCATCATTGCAGAAGGAACCGGAACAACTGACATTGAAATTAAAATGACCAATGTGCTGGGTCAGGAAGTGAATTTATTGCCTGCTAAATTCAATCAGATGGTAAATCTTGATTTGAGTCAGTTGCAAAAAGGAATTTACTTCATCAGCATCATAAGCAACAATGAAACTCTCTCAGTTCAGAAACTGATAGTTCAATAGTTATTAATTGGTTTGGTTAAAAGAAACCCTGCCGACTTTATTGTTGGCGGGGTTTTCTTTTTTAGAGGGGAAATTTAATATTCACTAAACTGATCATTGAATAACAATTTATTTTTTTATAAAAAATATTTTCAAAATTCATAGCCGTGAAAAAAATATTTTTAAAAGTATCAGAACTGTTTTATAACTGAAAACTAAGTTTAGTTTCACAGCCTTGTTTAATAAAATCTCGTCATCTTTTTAACTATAATAATTATGAATTTGAAAAACACAACCCTTCTTTTTTCAGCACTGTTATTGCTGATTTAAAATTCGAATGTGTTTGCTCAGACTTCTGACGAACAAAGTGGTGTAAGCACATCTTATGATCGACTTTCTATTTCAACTTTTTTTATTGAACCTTTAGATAGTATTTCAGAAAAAACTGTCAATCGAATAAAGAACCTTCCTGTTTCAAATAAGTTTGATAATCATAATATTGACAATTCATTATTTAAAATTAATTTGAATCACAGAAACGATAATAGTGAATCTGAAAATATTACCTTATTAAATAATTCTTTATCTGAAGTTTCAAAAGATGTTATTGCCAAATGGTTTAATCGGTCAGCAAATGGTGATTTTAATATGGAGTTAATTCAGCAAAAAGGATTAAATAATGCTACTGATAATAGTATGGTAGTAGCAGGTGGTTCACAATTGGGCGAAAATGTTGTTAAGGATGCAGGAGAGAAATTAATTAATAAAACTTATGCTATCATTTATGACATTAATGTAAAAAACATGAAGCAGGTTTATGATGAACAAGATGCGAAGGCAAAGCAAACAGATCCTAATGCTGCTCCGGTCGAAAGATTGAATGAAGGATATCAGGCTACCTATACTGCTTATCTATTTAAAATTGATTTTAATGATTCTGTATCAAATACTTTTTATAATGAGTATTGGACTGATGCTTCAAACCACAATGAAGCAAAAGTTGAAAAATTTAAATCAGCTTCGTTTCCATATAAATATGTAACTCGTTATTCGTCTTCTGTTTCTTCCAGTCAGGTTAAAAAGCCAACCACTGATTTAGAAAAGGCCTACAGAAGAACTATGCCTCAATTACTTGATGGTATAGCAAATAAAATTAACAAGGAAGCGATCGAAAAATTAACTGGAAACAATGAGTCGTTTCAGGTAAAGGCAGGTATTTTTCAGGAAAAGCCTTTGTTAATTAAAATTGGAACGAAGGAAGGAATTCATAGAGATCAACGGTTTTATGCATATGAAAAAGTGCAAAAGAAGGACGGTACACAGGTTAAAAGAAAGCGTGGAATAGTGCGAGTATACAAACCTGAAGATAATAGTGGCGTTGCATCCGGAAATACAGTTCCATCAAAATTCTACCAGGTAGGGGGTACAAAATTGTATCAGGGAATGTTTGTGGAAGAGAAAAAAGACAAAGGAATTTCTTTCGGCATGGGCTATTCAGCAAGTGTATATAAGCCAATGGGGGGCCTTGCCATGGCAGCTGAAATAAATCTTTCGCTATTACTTGGAATGGGAAATGGAATTCACTTTGGTGTGGTACTCACCGGTCACGGAGGTTCTAATGTTGCCCCCGGAAATATTTTCAGTGGTTCAAATCAATTAACATCTGATACTTCAATTTATAAAAAGATAAGTTCTGGGTCAACCGTTTTAGTGCTCTATCGTGATTGTTATTTCGGAACTGGAAATATATATATATCGCCTTTGATCGGTTATGGATGGGTAGGAATGAATATTGATTCGAACAGTGTAATAAAATATGACAACAACTACTCGAAAAAAGTATACGATTGGAATTCGAAAGTTTTTCAATTCGGGATAGGAATTGGTTTCAATGTCTTCCCTCGTGTTTCAATGATATTTAAACCCGCAATATCATATGTTCCTGCATATAAGGATGGAAATAAAATAATGCTGAATCAAAAAAAGACTTCCTCATTTGCTGATTCAGGTTTCGGATTTGATAAAATAGACGCAGGAACAGCGAGACCATCAATGTACATGGGATTACGAATCAGAATTTAATTTAATCACTAACCAACCAATAATTAATCAATGAAAACAATGGGACTAAAAATTAACTTGTTGCTGATTCTGTTAACCGGAATTTATTCAAGTGCTTTTTCACAGGCACAAAAGAAAGCTGATAATGATACTGAAAACTGGCGCTACGAAGTTGAATGCGTAGGCACCGGAAACGAAGGAACATACTTAATAAAGGTATGGAGCTATTCAAAAAAACCATTAGTTGCCATTGAGCAGGCGAAAAAAAATGCTATACATGGAATTATTTTCCAAGGTTTTCAGGGTGGAAAGAATGGATGTAATGGTCAAAAACCATTAACCAGCAATCCATCATTGGAACAAGAGAAAATGGATTTCTTTAAGGATTTCTTTGCTGATGGTGGAAAGTACATGAAGTTCGTTAATGTTACGAACGATGGTTCCATTTCGCCCGAAGACCGGTTGAAAGTAGGCAAGGAATATAAAATAGGAGTAGTGGTTTCTGTTAATAAAGATGCTTTAAGAAAAGATTTGGAAGCAGCTGGTGTTATTAAAGGATTGAGCTCAGGATTTTAAAAAAAAATAGATTCTTATGAAAAAAAATCAAATCATACATAAATCATTTCTGTTCATTTCAGCAGCATTCTTTATAACCGTTTCAGTTTCTGCACAAAAAACTCAAAAGAAAACTGCCGGAAATTATACCTATAAAACCGAATGTGTAAGCACTGAAATGGATGGCTCCGAAACTGTAAAAGCATACGGAACCGGAAAGGGAAGAATTGATGCAACTAATCAGGCGAAAAAAAATGCGGTGAATGATATTTTATTCAAAGGCATTATAGATGGTAAGGGCGGTTGTTCAGTAAAACCATTATTGAATGAAGCCAATGTCAGAGAAAAGCATGAAGATTATTTCAATGCTTTTTTTGCCGACGATGGTGGTTATGAAAAATTCATTGTACTGAATGATGCCTCTGCCGAGCAACGATATTTTAAGGATGTAAAATATTCTGATAAAGAAGTTACCTACGGTTTAATAATTCAGGTGCTTCGCCCGGCATTAAAGAAAAAAATGATTGAAGATAAAATTTTAACCCCTCAATAAATGAAACAACTAACTACCTGTTTAATTTTTCTGATTGCTTTTTCAACTTCAGCATTCAGCCAAGCAAAGAAGCCAACATTAATGGTATTACCAAGTGATGTATGGTGCAATCAAAATGGATACATGAGTGAATTTGATAATCAGGGAACCAAACTGAAATTCCCCAATTATAAAATGGCTTTCCAGTCAAGTTCAGATTTATTACTGGTGATTGGAAAAATAAATTCGTTAATGGCTGAGCGCGGGTTCCCATTGAAGAATGCTGAATCAGTTTTAAAAAGTCTGGAAGGTGAATCTGCTGAAGATGCAATGCTGCAAAGCAAAAGCGGAAACGATGTAAGCGAAACTGCAATTGATAAATTAAAAAAGACTGCAAAAGCCGACATCATCATTCAATTGACCTGGACAATAAATACTGTTGGTCCTAAAAAATCAGTGACCTTCAATTTGCAAGGTTTGGATTCATACACCGACAAACAAATAGCAGGCGAACAAGGGACCGGCACGCCTTCGTTTTCTGCTGAACTTCCTGTGTTATTAGAAGAAGCTGTACTCTCTCATTTAGATAATTTCAATACACAATTGCAAGCACACTTTGATGATATGTTTGCCAATGGTCGAGAGATTACTGTTCGCATTAAAAACTTTGGTGATGATTGGGGTGGAGATTTAGAAAAAGAATACGATGGAAAAGAACTCGGAACCATCATTGAAGATTGGATGCGCGATAACACAGTAGCGCACAGATTCAGTACAACTGATGCAACTGAAAACATGATGTTGTTTGAGCAGGTTCGCATTCCACTTTACGATGCCAATGGAAATGCAATGGATGCACGCGGATTTCTGAAACCATTGCAGAAGTACTTAGCAGCACCACCATATTCTATTCCTTGTAAATTAATGACGAAGGGTTTAGGACAATCATCATTAGTTCTTGGAGGTAAATAAAAAACACAACTATGAAAAAATTAAAAACACCATTCATTTTAATTACACTTTTACTTTTGAGTATCAGTGAAAAAAATATGGCTCAAAACTCTTCCGGAGATTTGGCTGCCATCAACATAAAAACATTTCTGCCCGATCAGCCAGAAAATATTCCTGCCGAAGCCATTGACCTTTTAACAAATAAGTTGAATCAGATTACATCGCAAAGTTCGTTGGGGGGTAGTCAAATGAGTCAGCGTTTTATTATTACTGCGCATACTAATATTCTTTCTAAAGATATCATTGCCGGACCACCAACCATGCAGGCCATAAGCATTGAAGTTTCATTTTACATTGGTGATGGCATTGATGGAAAAAAATTCTCCAATAAATCCATAACTCTGAAAGGAGTTGGCACAAATGAACTCAAAGCATTTATTGATGCCATGAAAAATATCAAGCCGAATGATCCGGCCATACAGGCGTTTGTAACCGATGGAAAAAATAAAATCGTGGATTATTATAATTCGCAATGCGAGTTTATAATTAATCAGGCATTGACATTCGAAAACTTAGGAAAGTATGAAGAAGCGATTTACCTGCTAACTTCCATTCCTGAAGTATGTAAAGCATGTTACGAAGAAGCCATGCACACTGTAGTTCCGATTTATAGAATTTACATGGAAAAACAATGTGTTGTTTTATTAGCTGAGGCTCGCAACATCTGGAACTCTACACAAGATGCTAACGGTGCTGCTGCTGCTGCAAAAATTTTATCAAAAATAAATCCGGAAGCCATGTGCTATCCTGATGCTTCAAAATTAAGCGAAGAAATAGGTGCGAAATTCAAACTGATTTATGAAGATAATTTAACAATGGAAAAATTAAAACTGAATGCCTACAAAGCAATAGGAGTTGCAACCGGCGAAAATCAACCCAACACGGTTTACAATGTGAAAGGTTGGTGGTAATTTATTTTTAAACAAGTTTTTAAAACCCTGCTGACTTAATTGTTTGCAGGGTTTTCTTTTTTTAGGAAATAGGAGTTGTCGAAAATTGTTTTTTCGAAAAATTCTAAAATAAAAAATCCCCGCCAGAGTTTATTTCATAGCGCTCCGCTCCGATAAATTAATAGCGGTTAAGAGGTTTGTTAAACAATAAAACTTTTTCGGTATGAAAAAAATTTATTGTGAAGTGATAGGTTGCAACAAATTTTGTCGCAATCAGATTAGACAGATTTGCATTGAATAATAATTTCAGAAAAAAAACTTTTATTCTCTATCCAATTTTATTTTTTCTTGAATACAGTAAAATATTCAGTTGCCACACTTAATTTTTCATAATTTAAATTAGAAAAAGTGGCTTCGTTTTTGGCTTGTATATGATAAAGGCAGGTATCACTATTTATTAATAAACTGATATTAGCATACCGCTGACAATAATTTTGCAGCGGCCAGTTGCTCCAATTATATTCTGAAACCGAGATGGTACTATGCTGCCCGGCTATTTTTTTCAAAAGATAAATATCATTTAACAAAGCTTTGTCTTTGTCAATTTTTCCGGCGGTGAAAAAAGTAAAAAGTATTCCGGCGATAATGGTGGCTGTTAAAAAATAGTGAAACACTTTATCGTATCTCTTAGAAGTGGAAAAATAGTTTGATAAATTCTGGAATAAATTTTTTGATAAAAAAGAAAGTGCCAAAACAAAGTAGGGTAGCGAGGTAATTAAATAAAACCGGCGTTGTTCAAACGAAATCATTAATGGCAGGGAGGCGCTTAAACCAACTAACAAAAAAAACAGCGCTAATTGTTTTTGTTGTTTGTTAACCACCGTTTTTATTTTCAATAAGTAGCCTGTGAACCATGCAGCAAGCACTATGAAAAGCGGAAGCAGCATTTCAAGAATTAACGATAACAACAACCACAACCGATTGGTTGAATTTTGATTGGGCGTATTTGGAAAACCCGGAAACCGGCTGGCGAAATACAGTTTATAACTTTCCAATATCGATGGGTTTTGCATCAATAAAAAATAAAACAGCAATAAACTTACGAGCATGACAGTAGTAATCAGCACTGCCTTTTTCAATTTAATTTCCCTCGTGCATAAATAATAGATGACCGGTGCCGCTAACGGAAATAGCCCTTGAATTCCTTTTGATAAAGAGGCGGCTATTAAAAACAGTATGGCAAAAAGAATATTTTTATAAAATGATTGACCCATGAAAGACCGGTATAAAAAATAAATAGAAAGCAGGTCAAATAATAACAATGCATTTTCAATTACATTATTTTTTAAACCCCAACTTACTACCGGAATGGAAAGTAACAACAGCACCGGTAACCAGGAAGCAGCATTATTTTCTGTGTTAATTTTTCGCCAGAATTTGACAATAACAAATGTTGTGCAAATAGCCATGACCAAACAAAAAATCCGTTCCGGATAAATGGTATCGCCAATTATTAAAAAGAAAAAAGACTGTAACCAAAAAAACAGAGGAGGTTGTTCATGAAAATTATTAAACAGCGTTTGACTTAAATGCAGGTTCCACCAGCTTCCCATTCCAAGATAAAAATTGCGTGAAACAGCAGCATACAAAATACCATCAGTGAACATGCCATCCTGTACCAGGTGAATAACTACTACCCATATAAAATATGCAATCACCAATAACCAGGGGATGGTTAATTTTTTCAGCATTGAAAAATAAATTTAGAGCGCACGATTTCCATTGTATTTTTTATTGAAATTATTTTGAAACTAAATTCTTAATCTCCTCTACCACTTCAGGATTGAGTAAGGTGGAGATATCGCCAACTTTATCAAATTCTTCTTCGGCTATCTTGCGCAAAATGCGGCGCATAATTTTTCCGCTGCGTGTTTTTGGTAATCCGCTTACAAAAAATATTTTTTCGGGTTTAGCAATCGGACCGATAATTCTGGATACCGTGCCGGCAATTTCTTTTTGAATTAAAAATTCTGATTCTGAGTTCAGTTTTATTTTTAAAGCGGCTTCACTTTTTAAAATAACAAAAGCCATTATTGCCTGCCCTTTAATTTCGTGTGAATATCCGACTACTGCACTTTCTACTACCGATGGATCTTCATTAATTGCATTCTCAACTTCGGCAGTGCCAATCCGGTGACCCGAAACTTTTATTACATCATCTGTTCTTCCGGTGATGCGGTAAAATCCATTTTCGTCACGACGGCAACCATCGCCCGTAAAATATTTTCCCGGATAAGTTTTGAAATAAGTTTGAATAAACCGTTCGTGATCTTTATAAACTGTGCGCGCTTGCCCCGGCCACGATTTTCGAATACATAAATTTCCTTCGGCAATCAATTCTTGTATTTCAATGCCATTAGCGTCAACAAGTATGGGTTCAACACCAGGCAGTGGGAGAGTGGCATAAGATGGTTTTAAGGGAGTGATTCCGGCAAGCGGTGAAATAAGAATTCCGCCTGTTTCGGTTTGCCACCAGGTATCAACAATGGGGCATTTTCCTTTGCCAATATTTTTATTATACCATTCCCATGCTTCTTCGTTAATAGGTTCGCCCACGCTGCCGAGTACTCGAAGTGATGATAGGTTTTTTCCTTCCAGATATTTTAATCCCTGTGCTTCGAGTGAACGAATGGCAGTGGGAGCGGTGTAAAAAATATTCACTTTGTATTTGTCAATCACATTCCACCACCGTCCCCAATCCGGAAATTGCGGAACACCTTCGTACATAGTAGTTGTAGCACCGTTTAACAACGGCCCGTAAACAATGTAACTATGACCGGTAATCCATCCGATATCGGCAGTGCACCAATAAATCTGTTCGGGTTTATATTGGAAAACATTTAAGAAAGTATAGGCAGCAAAAACCATGTAACCTGCAGTTGTGTGCAAAACTCCTTTTGGTTTTCCGGTGGAACCTGAAGTATATAATATGAACAACGGGTCTTCAGCATCCATCTCCTTCGAAACATGTTCTGTTGAACAATCTTTCAATAGTTCATACGCCCACACATCTCTCCCGTCCTTCATCGATACCGGAAAATCACTTCGGTTAAATACAATTGATTTTTGAATGGAGGGGCAATTTTCTAATGCTTCATCAACTATTTTTTTTAAATGCAATTGTTTTTCTCCTCTATAACAACCATCAGCTGTTATCATCCACTTGCATTCTGCATCCTGAATTCTATCTGCAATACTTTGAGCAGAAAATCCACCGAACACAATGGAATGAATGGCGCCAATGCGTGCGCAAGCCAGCATGGCGTAAGTGAGTTCAGGAATCATGGGCATGTAAATGCAAACAGTATCGCCTTTTTGCACACCGAGTTTTTCGAGAGCATTGCTCAAGCGGCAAACTTCTGCGTGCAATTCGTTGTAACTGATAATTCTGTTTTTCTCGGTTGGATTATTTGGTTCCCAAATGATGGCAGTTTTATTTCCTCGTAATTTTAAGTGACGGTCAATGCAATTTTCGGTGATATTGAGTTTACCACCCTCATACCATTTGTAATCTGCTTTTTCAAAACCACCACTGAAAACTTTATCCCATTTTTTTTTCCATAAAAAATTATCGGCAACATCCGCCCAGAAATGTTCAGAATGTTCAAGGGAATTTTTATAGGCAGTTCTATATTCTTCTAACGACAAAATTCGTTGGAGCATGAAATTGTTTTTTGAAATTATGATGTGATTATACTTAATTTTTGGATTTTCATTTCACTTGAAATTATATAAAATTGAAAATGCAAATGTGACAATAAGTTTTAAAATTCATATTGATGAATCCAATTCCAAATTGCACTTGCAGTTTTCCATAATCAAGAATATTTGTGGCTGTTATTGCAAGTAAAAATTTCATATTCAATCTATCGCTTCCAAATTCCGTATCTTGTTACTTCAAAATATTGAGGTATAGAAATTGCTAAACTGTAATTGCGGTATTGTAGTCATAATTTGTCACGAAACTGTAAAAATTAAAATAATGGAACTATTCATACAACATTTCAGGTTACATCTTCGTCTTACAGCAAGATAGATGTTTAAAAGCATTTGAAACAAAGAATCTACTTAAGCGTTAAAAAACACAGATAACAGATATGAGACAACTAAAAATTAGCCAGCAAATTACACAGCGTGAGAACGACTCATTAGAGCGTTACTTATCTGATATTGCCAAACTGCCCATGATAAATGCCGACCGCGAGGTGGAATTGGCAAAGAAAATTAGAATGGGAGATACAGACGCCTTAGAAGAAATGACAAGAGCGAATTTGCGATTTGTTGTTTCTGTAGCCAAACAATACCAGAATCAGGGTTTGTCGCTTGCCGATTTAATAAATGAAGGCAACATTGGTTTAATTAAGGCCGCACAACGATTTGATGAATCGCGCGGATTTAAATTTATTTCTTATGCTGTATGGTGGATTCGCCAGTCAATTTTGCAGGCATTAGTCGAAAATGCCCGCTTGGTTCGTTTGCCGCTTAACAAAATTGGTTCTTACAGCAAAATCAATAAAATGATGATGAAGTTCGAGCAGCGTTACGAGCGTGAACCATCAAAAGATGAATTAGCTGAATTGCTAAATGTCACCGATAAGGATATTGATGAAATGATGAAAGGCATGAGCAAAACCATTAGCATGGATGCTCCGGTGGGCGAAGGCGAAGATGCCACAATGATTGACTTTTTTGCCGGTGAAGATTTAAAGGGAAGCGCGAATGATGTTTTAATGAATGAATCATTGAAGCAGGATATTGCAGGTTTACTTCAATCTATGAATCCGAGAGAAGCGGCTATTGTAAGTTGTTTTTTTGGAATCAACGGCGAAGAAGCATTAAATCTTGATGAAATTGGTTCGAGATTCAGTTTAACCCGTGAGCGTGTTCGACAGATAAAAGAAAAAGCCATTCGCAGGTTGCGTAAAACTTCGCATACAAAAACTTTGCGCGGATATTTAGGAAAATAATAGTGGGGTTTAAATAATTGGATAAGTCCCGATGGTTAAATACCATCGGGATTTTTTATTTTGGGGAAAACAAATTCAAATTGCTTGATGCCTAATTATATTTTTGCTTTATGAAAAATATATTGATCGCACCTTCTTTACTGGCCTCAGATTTCGGGAAAGTATATGAAAGTATTGAACTCATAAATAAAAGTGATGCCGACTGGATTCATTGCGATGTGATGGATGGTCGGTTTGTTCCGAATATTTCTTTTGGATTTCCGGTTCTTGCTGCTGCGAAAAGAGTGGCGAAGAAGCCATTAGATGTTCACCTCATGATTTTGGAACCTGAAAATTATTTGAGTGATTTTAAAAAGGCCGGCGCTGATATATTAACTGTTCATCTTGAAGCTTCACCGCATTTGCACCGTACGGTTCACGCCATTCGCGATTTGGGCATGAGCCCAGGAGTTGCCATTAACCCACACACATCAGTTGATTTACTGTATGAAATAATTGCTGATATTGATTTGGTTTGTTTGATGAGTGTGAATCCCGGATTCGGTGGACAAAAATTTATTGAGCACACTTATTCAAAAATTGATCGGCTTAAAAATTTAATTATCAGCAGAAATTCAAAAGCAAAAATTGAAATTGATGGCGGTGTTGATTTTACGAATGCATCGAAACTGGTGAGTTCAGGTGCTGATGTATTGGTGGCCGGAAACACGGTTTTTGCTGCCGTAAATCCACAAGAAGCTATTGCCAAATTGAAATTTTCTGTTGCAAATACTATTACAAGTTAATAATCGTTTTAGCGCGCTAATGCAAAAACTCATTTCTTTTTCTTTTCTGATATTATCATTTAGTATTTTTTATACTAATTTAATATTTGCTCAAGATGGTACAATTTCAGGTAAAATTATTTCTGAAAACGGAGAGCCATTAATAGGTGCAAATGTTTCTTTCACAACTTTAAAGAAAGGAACAGCCACTGATGAAAATGGAAATTACACTTTTAATCTTCCTCCAAATCAATCCATAGAAATAAAAATTTCTTATGTAGGATTTATTGAATCACGAAAAACTGTGAACCTGAAAGCCGGGCAGCAAATGGAGTTAAATTTTATGTTGTTGTATAATACACTCGACTCAATTGTAGTAAAACAAACGGCTATACGAAATCAACCGATAATCGAAATTAATCCGAAAGATTTTGAAGGGCTACCTGGTCCCACAGGAGGTGTAGAAGCTATTCTTAAATTATTCACCAATTCAAATAATGAATTATCAGCTCAATATTCAGTTCGGGGCGGAAATTTTGACGAGAACCTGGTGTATGTAAATGACTTTGAAATTTACCGGCCATTTTTAGTTGGCAATGGTGAGCAGGAAGGATTAAGTTTTATCAATTCAAATCTGGTAGGAAATATTTTGTTTTCGCAAGGGGGATTTGCGGCAAAGTATGGCGATAAAATGAGCAGTGTTCTTGATATCACTTATCGGAAACCGAAAGAGTTTAAAGGAAATGTTTCGGCCAGTTTGCTGGGAGCTGATGCGCATTTTGAAGGGGGAACAAAAAATCATCGCTTCACTTACCTTGTTGGGGTTCGTCAAAAATCAAATCAGTATATTTTGAATTCGCTCGAAACCAAGGGCGATTATAAACCTTCATTTACTGATGCACAGGCATTAATCACCTATCAGTTTTCCGAAAAAACACAGTTGGAAATTCTTGGCAACTACTCAAGAAACCGATATTGGTTTGTACCACAAGACCGGACCACCACATTTGGGTTAGTGAATCGGGCGGTACGGTTAACCATGTATTTCGATGGTCAGGAAATAGATAAATTCAATTCAGGAATGGGAGGGGCTTCGCTCTCATTTCAACCTTATAAAAATCTGAAACTTAAATTTCTTACTTCAACTTATTATACACGAGAAGATGAAACTTATGATTTAATAGCGGCGTATTTTTTAGGTGAAGTATCAACCAATCTGGGTAATGCAAATTTCAATCAGGTAGTATATTCATTAGGTACAGGTGCTATTCAGGATTGGGGAAGAAATTATTTGGATGCCGCCGTGTTTTCAGGCGAACATAAAGGTTCGCTCGATTTGAAAAAACATTTTTTGCAGTGGGGTTTTCGATATAATCGTGAGTACATCAGCGATAGACTAAATCAGTGGGGAGTAGTAGATTCTGCCGGATACAATTTACCTTATTCAGTTACAGATGTTAACGCTTATTATATTTATAAAACTAAAAATATTTTGGAAAGCAATCGTTACTCCGGATTTATTCAGGATACCTGGAACCTAAATAAAAATGGAAATATTACACTCAACTTAGGTTCAAGATTTAATTTTTGGGATATCAATAATCAGTTTATAATCAGCCCGCGAATGCAATTTTCTATTTACCCAGAATGGGATTCTACTGATATTGTTTTTCGTGTGGCGTTGGGATGCTTCGATCAACCGCCGTTTTACAGGGAACTCCGAAACCTGAATGGGAATTTGAATTTAAATGTTAATGCCCAGCGAAGCATTCATGCTGTGGTGGGCGCCGATTATAATTTTAAAATGTGGGATCGCCCTTTCAAATTTATTACCGAAGCTTACTATAAATATTTGTATGATCTGAACCCATATGAATTAGATAATGTGCGCATTCGTTATTTCGGCACCAACGATGCCGTAGGTTATGCTTATGGAATTGATTTGCGGCTTCATGGTGAATTGGTGAAAGATGTTGAAAGCTGGATTAGTCTAAATTATTTAAACACTAAGGAAAATTCGCTCACTGATTTTGCTTATTTATTTGATACCACTTTTAATACTGCCGGTGGAATTGCTTCGCTTGATACTACTACAACTTATCCGGGTTTTGTACCAAGACCAAGTGATCAGCGATTAAGTGTTGGCGCATTTATACAAGATTATGTACCCGGCCGCGAAAATTTAAAGGTGCATTTAAACTTGCTGTTCGGCACCGGTTTTCCAACCGGCCCGCCCGATCATAACCGATATGCCGATACTCTGCGACTTCCTTCCTATCGTCGAGTTGATATTGGTTTCTCTGCTTTATTATTAGATGGAAAAAAACATAAGGATCAAAAACTCTGGAAAAATTTATCGTCAATTTGGACCTCACTTGAAATATTTAATTTGCTTGCTATACCAAACACTATTTCCTATTTGTGGGTAAAAGATAGTTACCAAACTATTTATGCAGTGCCCAACTATTTAACTGCTCGGCGAATTAATTTGAGAGTGGTAGTAAAATTTTAAATAAATAATTTTTTTCTTTTCTGTGAAAAAGGTCATTCGCAATTGACAGTTCCGAATTTTATTTTATCCATTCAAATAAATTGAGGGGCGAAGATAAATTTGTTTGTGATTTGCGGGTGAATGATGCTTTAAGTTGTTATTCACGCAACTAACAATTGCAGGGATTCAAAACAACAAAGGATGATTATTTTTTCAGTGCAGCAATCAAAAAGTCATTCAGCTTTTTACCCGCTAAATAATAATCCATTAAGGTGTCAGCTAATTCGTTCTTTGTTATAATGTCCCCTTTGATTTCAGCTTTATAATAAAATTGTTTGTTTGCAATGAGTGGTTCCTTTGCAGCAATGGATTGAAATTCTTCGGGAACCCGTTTGTGTTTTTCGCCCTGAATGGTGCCGAATTTCTGTTTGAAATTTTTATCGTTGTATGCAGCAGAAAAGCCAGAAAGGTTCTTTGCAATATTGGTTCTCAGTATGAGCAAAGTGGGTGTTTCAACCATGTATGCACCACCAAACATTTCAATCTTATCATTTGATAGTTGAAAATAAAATCCGGGATACGATTTATCTTTTTTACCATACACAGAAATGTTTGCCGCCACATGAGTGTTGTACGGTGTTTTGTCTTTTGAGAATCGAATGTCTTTATTGATTCGCATAATTGCATCAGCTGGCTTAATAGCAATGGTTGGTTCGTATTTACGAATCCGCTTAATCATTTCTTCCACAAAAACCGAGAATGGTTTTTTAACCTCGGTCTCATATGTTTTACGATTGTCGTTAAACCATTCTGATGTATTGTTTTTTGAAAGTTCTTTGAAAAATTTGGTGAATGCGGAATTGAAGTAACTTATTTTATTTTGATTTAGAATTTCTGAACTGTAAAGTCATTACCCTGTAAATTTAATTTGATAGGCAAGTTGCAATATAATGTTGGGTTAATATTATTTGATCGGTTCGCCGCTTCATTTTGCAAGCACAATAGCATCAGGAAATACTTCCTTCAACCTTTTTCCCATTTCGGCGGCTATCACTTTTCCATTGTCGTCTTGTTGCTGAAGTTGATGAATGATGTTGCGATAACTTTTTTCATCGCGATCCTGACTGAGTTTGAAAACAGTATCCAATTCGGTTACTTCAATTTCAAATGCCACGATGGCACTCATCATCCGTTGTTTAAACTCTGCAGGCAGATTATCAAAAACAGTTGGTGACTGATGATTATTATTTTCGAAGTGAAGACTTATTTTTCTTAACGCGTTATGCAATGCATCACCATCCAGAAAACGAATGATGCCCTGTGCATGCACACTCATGTAGTTCCAGGTGGAAGGTATATTCGGGTTGCTGTACCATGTGCCACTCACATAAGTATGATGACCGGTGAACACCACAAGTACATTTTGATTTTGCATAAATGCTTTGTGATGATCGGTGTTGCGCATAAGGTGACCGCTCAATATTTTTTTGCCACCCCGCTTTTCATAGAAGACAGGCACTTGCGTAGCAACAGGTTTACTTTCTGCATTACATCCGGTGAGAAACGCAAACGGATAACGCGTGATGAACTCGCTGATGACTTGTTCATTTTTTTCTTTGTGATACGGGAGGTTGTACATGCCGGTGAAGAGTGAATGAAAATTGTGAATGGTAAATAGTCAATGATGAATGAGACGCAGTGAAACTCAGACTCTCAGCCAGCCGCGAAAACCTCTGCCGGCATAATAAGATTCGGCGCCGTTGTGATAAACGAAAACCCGATTGAAGCGGCGATCGCAAAAAATGGCACCGCCGAGCTCTCTGATTTCTGATGGTGTTTTTACCCAGCTCGAAGTTTTTAAATCGAACTCACCGAGTTGCTGCAACTCACGATATTGCTCTTCAGTTAAAAGTTTCATTTCCATCTCTTCTGCTAAATCATAGGCACTGTTTTTCGGTTTGTGTTCCTTGCGCGATGCCAGTGCATCGCCATCGTAACATAAACTACGACGGCCTGCAGGGCTTTCGGGCGAGCAGTCGTAAAAAATAAATTCACTTGTTTTTTTATCAAACGCAACTACATCGGGTTCGCCGCCGGTGCGCTCCATTTCGCTGAGCGACCATAATTTATCTTTTCCTTTCTTCAATCGCGCCTCAACTTTTTCCCATTCAATTCCTTTATGGCGCTTCATGTTTTTTGCGAAACGAATTGATAAAGTGTTGATCAGTTCTTCATTTTGTTTTGAATTCAATTCCTTTTTACTCATAATTGTTTTTAATAAATGAAAATGTATTTTATCTGTCTAATTGCTAATCCGCTAAACTATTTATTTCTTTTTCGCTGCGGCATCAATCATTGCTTTCAGCACTTTAATATCTATCACTTCCAGCTTGTTTATATACAGACAACCGGCTCCGGTTTTATGTTTCCCCAGTTTTTTAAGTGCTGATTCCTGTTCCTTAATGTTGACCATTAAGTACAACGACAAGTTAGCTTTTCGTGGTGCGAAACCAATACGCAACCAATCCACTTCCCTGCCGGTGGTCGGGCTTTTGTAATGAACATTTCCGAAGCCAATTATTGAACTGCTCCATAATACGGGCTCTTCGCCGGTTGCTTTTTTCATCATATCTAAAAGCACAAAACTGTCTTTTCGTTTTTGTTCGTCGGCAATTGCATTAATAAAATCATGCACGCTTGCAGTAGTTGGTTTTGTTTTTATCTCTACCAGTTTCGATTTTTTTTCGGCAATGAGAAATTATTTTTTGTACAACGAGAATAATTTGTTTCGGTTTATGATCAATTGCTTTACACAATTATTGTTTATTATTTCCTGTGAGCCAGAAAATAATTTCGTCTACCTCTGCTTTTGTTCGACCTTTTTTTTCTGACTTCTGAATATATAGCGGATACACACTATCGGATGATATTCTGTAAACTCCTGTGTTATTTCCATAAGAATTATATTGTTTCCGCAGAGTGCCTGATAGTTGCAAACCTATGCCGCGAACAATTCCTTCAGGAACCAACTCAAACTGTTATTTTGTTGTCTCTACTCCCATATCTGCACCCATTTTTTCATATACCTCATCATTGGGTTCCCACAATTCTATTTTGTTTCCTTCAATATCCATGATGTGAACGAACTTGCCGTAATCATAAGTTTCAATGGTATCGGTAATTGTAACTCCCTCCTTTTTTAGTTCTTCAACAAGCGCCTCTAAATTTTCAACCCGGTAGTTTATCATAAACTCCTTGGTTGATGGTTCAAAATATTTTGTGGTTTCTTTAAAGGGACTCCATTGCGAAAATCCTTTTTTAGTAGAGTCGGTTGCGTGCCGCCATTCGAACACTGACCCGTATTCATTGGTATTTAAGCCAAGGTGAGTTTTATACCACTCTCTCATTTGTTGGGGGTCTTTGCATTTGAAAAAGATGCCGCCAATGCTTGTTACTCGTTTCATTTTTGTGTTTGCATTTGTATTGTTTGAAATAATTGATTCGAAAGCAAAGCCAAAACAGAATGATGTTGCTAATGCCAAAATTATTAAAATTATTTTTTTCATAGTTTGTTTTTTATTGGTGAGTGAGTGTTGTACTGAGTTTTTATTTATAGAGGAATCTTACTGTTATGCGTTCTTGCTACTGTTCGTTCAAGACTCAACTGTTTGAAGCTCGCTCTAAAAATTGTTAGAAGTCTATTATGCTGTCGTTTTAGGTTTATCACCATTTTATTTGAATTGTTTGCATTCATCTAAATTTACAAAATACCTATTGTTGTTCTGCTAACTCTTTCAGTTTTTTGTTCATTAGATTAAATCCATTGGTCGTATTTACATCAAGCATTTTTTTGAATAAAGGAACAAGTATTCCTCCAAATTTTTCACTTTGTCTGAAAGTTGTAGTTCCGTTTTTGTTGTCAGTAAGTTCAAATTTATGTTCTCCATCAAATAGCCCAGGAAACAATAAATGACCAATCCAGCGAAACTCCTTATTCGTTTCAAAAGCAAGAACTTTAGGTTTAAAAGTCATTCCCTTTGCTTCAGGAGGTTCAATTAGGGCAGTTATTTTATTTCCAACTGAAATATTTCCAGTAATAGATTTAATGAAAGGATTCCAATTTGGATATTCGCTAAAGTCAGTAAGGATTTTCCAAATCTTTTCAGGTGTAGAGTTTATTAATATTTCTGTCTTGATTTCTTTAGCCATAATTATTTAGGTTTATTTATTGTGCTTACACTTTTCGGTTTTCAACATCCCCGTTTATTTTTAGTTGTGAATGTAGTTTGTTTAGAAAAGTAAATTATTCAACAATTATTTTTTCATTTTCTTTTCTAACGGAATATGATAAAATTTTATAAGGTTTCTTTGAATATTCATCTTCAAATAACTCAACTCTAAAATTTAACCTGGGATAAGAAATGCGTTCCTTTGAAACGCCCTGTTCAAAGTTATCTGCTATTGAACGAGGAAAAAATCGCTCATGCCCTTGGTAAAATCCTTTCAGGTAATTTTTAATTGTATCTGGATTGCTTGCCAAAATGTTTTCAGATAAATCTTCTTGAATCAATATCTGCTCACCATTAAGTTTGGCATCGTAAACTCCCTCACTCTCTCGTTTCTGTCGCACTCTATTTATCTGGGGTTGTGAAACCTTTTTGTCAGGTTTTGTTTCTTTGAAACTATCAGGTTTTTCTCCTTGAAATTTATTTGTGTCAATACCCAACTTTTCATTTTTGGGTTGAATTATTTCGGTTGCTTCTGAATTTGGTACTTTTGATTTGGTGTCTGCGTTATTGCAAGCGACAAGCAGAAACGAGAAACAGAAAAATAGAATTAATGTCCACAAACAATTCGCAATTGGTAGTATTGATATTTTCTGTTCATTCATTGCTCCAAAGTTTCAAGTTAGCAGCATCGCTAACCATGACGGATAACGAAGAAGGGATTACTCAAAAGTACTTTTTGTTTTTCATTGGTCTTCGTGATTGGCTTCGCAGATAAAGAAGTAAAAATAAGAAGGGTTTAGAAACACAACTAATCGGGTTGTTGGTCGGGTGACCACAACTGTTCGGAAGATGCTGTATCTATCTTATTATCAATGGAATTGAAGTCCTAAATTTAAAGAAAATGATAAAACGCTACAGAATTTATGATACAAAATTTCATGCTTACGGGGTTGAGATATTTCAACGGCAAAAATTTAATGAGTTTTTATGTATTCATTATGAATAACAAAATGCTGAACATCAGCACCTTAAAAGTCTTCCGAACAGTTGTGGTCGGGCGACCAACAGCGGCGGAGGTTGTCATTGTCCTAATGGTTAATTTTTCACATTTAGTTTTTTGCTATCAATACCTTTTATAAGCAACCATAAGCAAAGTGACAATTCTCCTATAAAAATAGGAATAGCCAGATAGGTAAACAATGGGTTTGCGAATCCTTTTGAAAGGAACATTGTAAAACTGTTTATCAAGTAACACAAACCAGCAACTCCATAGAGTATTCCAAATAATTTCGGCAAAAAGCCTGACTTATAAATTACATATCCAACTATTAAGCAATAAAATCCAAAGAATACCAAACCAATGGCATACCCCAGTATCTGAATATTAAGTGACAATAGCGAAAGGGTGGCAAGTTGATTTGGCTGAAATGTGTTTAAATATGTTTGGTTGCTTAATATTAGCATTGGTGAAATTTGATTGAGAAGGTTGACAGCGATTACGGCTGTTTGGACAATCACAAATGCTAATGCAAGTTGTAATAATAATTTATTTACTCGTTTGAATATATGGTAAATAATCAATATAGCTGGCAAGCCTACTACAAAGTTGATAAGGTCTGCCACGAAACCCCAACGAAACAGCATTTCGTGTGTCTGAATGTTTTGAGCCGTAACCAAAGCATCATTTGATACTCTTAAAGCCTGTCGTACAAAGACTTCAGAAAATAATCCTGTTGCAATTACAATTAAATAGCAAAAGCCGGCTATTCGTGCTAAACTTTTATCTGAAATCATTTTTTAAATTGTAAAATATAATCAGTTTGAAGTTTGTTCAGAGCGTTAAAATTACAGCTAACGGATTGCAGCTACAAGAAGTTGGCGATTTCGGAAACGAAAACTGTCTGCCACCACTGAACTTGTTACGAAGCACAAAACTTCATTTAACCACTGAACCGCCACTTTTGCCAAACCCGTGTTAGCGGTTCGTTGTTTTTCGGACCCCATTATGCTTCCAACAATTTTTTAAGACCGTCCATTACATAACCCCAATTTGTAGCTGAATGGTCGTGAGTTTCTTGTGTCTTGAAACCTTGTTGAATAATGGTAAATGTCGTTTCGTTATTGTCTGCCGATAACTCATATTTAATTACTGAATAGTTTGCAGGAATGTCCGCTGTCCTCGAAAATGAACTCCAATAATTGTAGAGAATAAACTTTTCTTTTTCTATGTCCACAATGTTGCCTTTGTCTTCATATGGTTTACCTTCATAAGTTCCTTTGTAAAGAATTGGACTACCTTTTTTCCAGTCAGTTATACACTCTGTCCCGAAGAAATATATTTTTATTAGGTCGGGATTTGTCAATGCTTCCCACACTTTTGAAATGGATGCGTTGATGGTAATTGATTTGTTTAATGTTAGTTCTTGGGTCATTTTATTTTGATTGTTTGTTTATAAAGTAAAGCATTGTCGAAGCAATAATACACATAACACCTGCTCCAATGTAAAGTGAACTGTCGTGTTGTGATATGCCGATAAAAAAGTCGCCAATGTTCATTACTAAAAAGAAAATGTAAGCAATTGTCAGCATTGGGATTGACTTTTTCAAAGTCGCAAAACCAAATATGAAACCAACGGCAAATTGTCGGGCAGCCCACATATAAATTAAATAGTCAACGCCTTTTGCGTTTAGGTCAACTGTCTGCAAAACCGATTGTGGTGAAAAGCATAATGATGAGCTTACCAAAAGTCCGAGTAATGCAAAAAGTCCTGATACAATTAGTATCCATTTTGGTAATGATTTATTTTCTTGTGTCATATTTTAATGTTTTATTATTTACTTTTTTGTCGTCTGTTTAATTACCCGCCGTTGTTGGTCGCCTGACCAACAACCCATTTTAATTTCGTTTCCCGATTTTATTTCCATCACTTATTTTCATCGCTATAAAAATAAACTTTGGAAGCCGACCGAAATACTTTTTTACTGCCACCATATTGAATTGGAAACATTTGCTTAGCGAAAATAAATTCAAGCAAATAATTATTAATGAACTTAAGCATCAGGTTGATAAGGGGCTGTTAAAAATATTTTCATTTGTTATTATGCCAAATCACATGCATTTAATTATCAGCATTCCTTCGCCATTTATTCCGAAAGATGTGCAGCGCGATTTATTGAAATGGATTTCAAAACAATTTATTACTGAATTAAAAAATACAAACCCCGAATATCTGAAAGAGTTTAAGGTAAATGCAAAAGGCAGAACTTATCAGATTTGGGAAAGAAATTCATTGGCAATTGAAACTTTTTCGCAGGAAGTTATTTTTCAAAAGCTGAATTATATTCATAATAATCCGACAACGGAAAAATGGAAATTGGCCGCCACACCTGAGGAGTATGAATTTTCAACTGCCGGATTTTATTTTGATGGACGAAGGCATTGGGATTTTATTACTCATGTGCTGCCGTGATTATTTTGGTTGTTGGTCAGGTGGAAAATCCAGTGATACTGACCACCTGAAACCGATTTAAACTGACCACTGAAAACCGGAGCAAACTGACCAGCAGAATCCGGTTCAAACTGACCACCCGTTTTAACATGTTGTGTGTGTAAGATTCTGTCATAGGCGACGGCAAGGG
>CAMDOA010000055.1 GCA_945903305.1 Chitinophaga pinensis | reverse complement strand
TAAGAAGAAAAAAACTCTGCTCCTCCGCGCCTCTGCGGTAAATGAAACTCCAATGAACGAATCAACAGATTTTTTAAAATATTCTCAACGCGGGGTAAGTGCGAACAAAGAAGATGTTCACGCAGCAATAAAAAATCTTGATAAAGGATTATTTCCAAATGCGTTTTGTAAAATTTATGAAGATGCATTGGGTGGCGACGAAAATTATTGCAACATCATTCACGCCGATGGAAGCGGAACAAAATCGTCGCTTGCTTATTTGTATTGGAAAGAAACCGGCGACCTTTCTGTCTGGAAAGGAATTGCACAAGATAGCATTGTAATGAATCTTGATGATTTGTTGTGCGTGGGTGCAACCGGTCCGTTTATTTTTTCTTCAGTCATCAACCGCAACAAGAATTTAATTCCCGGTGAAGTGTTACAGCAAATCATTGAAGGCAATCATGAGTTCTTCATCAAGATGAAGCAGCACGGAGTGGACATTATTTACATGGGTGGCGAAACTGCCGACATGGGTGATGTTATCCGCACCGTGAGTGTTGACTCCACAATCGCTTGCCGCATGAAGCGCAGTGATGTGATTGAAATTAATTTCCAGCCGGGTGATGTGATTGTTGGTTTGTCTTCCAGCGGAAAAGCAAACTACGAAGATGAATTTAACAGCGGCATCGGCAGCAACGGACTCACTGCTGCCCGACACGATGTATTGAATAAAACTTATGCTGATGAATATCCGGAGAGTTTCGATACAGACCTTCCGCGAAAAATAGTTTTCACCGGAAGCAGGAAACTGACTGATGAAGTAGATGGCGCAGAAATGAATACAGGAAAATTATTGCTCTCACCAACACGAACTTATGCTCCAGCAATTCTCGAAATGTTGAGGAGTCACCGGAAAAATATTCACGGCATCATTCACAACAGCGGCGGCGGATTGCGCAAGGTGATGCACTTCAACAAATCAGTTCATGTGATTAAGGATAATTTATTTCCGATCCCAACCGTTTTCAAATTGATTCAACAGGAATCAAAAACAGATTGGAAAGAAATGTATCAAGTGTTTAACATGGGACAACGGATGGAAATTTATTGCACTGCAGTATCAGCCAACGAAATCATCCGCATCTCACAAACATTCGGCATCGAAGCACAAATTATTGGCAGATGCGAAGCAAGCATTCAACCGAAACTAACTATTGAATCTGAGTTTGGGAAGTTTGAGTATTGAGATTTTTACTTCAAACTCTGCGCTAATATATTTTCCAGTTCCTTCCCTCTCAAATTTGAAGCAATAATTTTTCCCTCCTTATCAATTAGATAACTCATCGGAATGGAGTTGATACCGAACTGATGATTTACTTCGCTTTCCCATCCTTTCAAATCACTGACATGATAAGGCCAAGCAAGTTTATCTTTTGTTATGGCCTGCATCCACTTCTCTTTATCATCATCCAATGAAACGGAATAAACTGTGAATCCTTTGTCTTTAAATTTATTGTATGCTGCCACCACATTCGGATTTTCCTGGCGACACGGTCCACACCACGAAGCCCAGAAATCAACCAAAACATATTTTCCTTTCAATGAAGAAAGCGAAATTGATTTTCCGTTTACATCAGACAGATTAATATCAGGCAATTGAGTTCCGTTTGCAAATAATGATTCACCTTCCTTGCGGTTTAACTTTTTAAAAGCGAGGTCAACATCTTTTGCAAATTCATTAACCATTGGAACATTGGCATATTTTGATTTTGCTTTCACTACAAATTTTTCAAAAGTGGCTTTGTCCATTTCCGGATTCAGGAAATTACTCAACGCAAAAACCGCAATAATTGGATTACTCACCGTATCAACATAATTGTTAATCCAGTTTCTACCAGCATCTGTGGCAGCTTGAATTTCATTATTAATTGCCTCATTGGCTGAATCAGATAATTCAACATCGGGTGCATGCATTTTTGAAGTCACCTCATTTATTGATTTATAAATAGCACTCACATCAGTAAAAAATTTCAGAAATTGTTCAGAGGCAGAAGAACCTTTTAAGGAATATGGTTTCACAAAAAAATTAGTCGTGTCGGCTTCCACTGAAATTGTTTCTGCTTTTTTATCCAACACCAGAAAAACAACATTCTTATTGTTGCAATGAATGCGATATAAACCAAGGTGCGAAACAAATCCTTCGAAACGAAATTGGCCGTCGGCACCAAGATGGGTTGTATCCAGTGTGGTGACTTTATTGTATTCCAGTTCATCAAAATAAATTTTTGAACCGGCGGGAATGTTCAGCATTTTCCCGGTGATTACATATCCTTCCTGCTTTTTACAGGAAGAAATTACAATTAGTAAAATGGATAGAACGAAAACAAATTGTTTTTTCATTAATGAAATTAATTGTGTTAAAGAGATTTTATAAAATGTAATTGATTATGTCTCTGAAAAAATTTCGCATCCCGACTTCATCGGGATAAACTCCGACACAACGAAAGAAAAACGAAGAAGCAACAATTTTTTTGTTTTAAAAATTTTAAAATTATTTCTTTTCAAAAATCTCTTCCAGTTTATTTTCTAAATCTATTCCACGCAGATTGATGCCGACTACTTTTCCATCCTTGTCAATTAAAAAATTGGAAGGAATGGAATTGATTTTCCAGGGCTGACAAATTTGCGATTGCCATCCTTTCAGTTCGCTTACATGATAAGGCCATGCGAGTTTATCTTTCTTAATTGCAGTCACCCACTTGGTTCTGTCATTATCCAATGACACATTAAAAATGGTAAAACCCTTGTCTTTGTATTTATTAAAAGCAGCCACCACATTCGGATTTTCTTTTCTGCAAGGTCCGCACCACGAAGCCCAGAAATCAATCAGCACATACTTGCCTTTCAAGTCATACAATTTCATATCGTTTCCGCTGGAGTCCTTCATAATAATATCAGGCACAACAGTACCAATCGGAAACGCAACCGGCGGTTCCATTTCCTTTTTAATATTTTCTGTATGTGTAACAAAATCGCGAACGAGTGAATTGTCTTTATTAATTTCAAAAAGTCTTTTTTCTAACTTGGTCGCAAAAGCAATATTGCTCTTCACATCAAAAAAACTTAATCCTCCAAATGCACCAATAACCGGGTTGCTAACTGTATCTAAATATTGTGTTACAAATTGTTGCGCTACGCTATTGTAATAATTGTATTGCATTTGTTTTAATTGCTTCACAGAATCGGGTAGAGCCGGATTTTGCATTTCAGCAGCTACTGTCTGCACCAACAGGTATTGTTTATTTGCATTGATAACAAAGTCTCTGATTTGCTCGGTAACCTTTGAACCTTCAATGGAATATTCAAAATTTACTAACTTATTTACATCTGCTTCAACTTTTATAATTTTTGAATTGGTATCAGCAATCACCAGAAAATTTATCTGATCAGTAATTCTGATTCTGTACAAACCTTCTTCGGTTGCAGTTTCTTTAAAAATAAATCCGCCATCTTTTGCCACCATAATTGTATCAATCGGTTTAACAAAAGTGTAATTCAGTTTTTCAAAAAATACGGGAGCGCCTTCTGGCAATCCGGAAATGTGTCCTGTAATTGTAAATTGTTTTTGCGCAAATGAAATTGCCGGAATGCAAAAAAGGAGAAGAGTAAAAATTGTTTTTTTCATGTAGTTAAATTATCAGGATTCAAGTTTTTGTAAAAGTAATTTCTTGTTTTAAAATTTCGTTCAAATTTATTTCTTGTTATGATTAATACAATGGGGCACAGATTTTTACTGATACTACTGATTGAAACCGATTTAAAAATCAGTTTGAATCAGCTCAATCCGTTTTTATCTGTTTCCACAGTATTCGAATTATGAGTTCAATTTTTCCAGCAACAATTTATTTGTCAACTTCGGATCCGCTTTTCCTTTCGAAAGTTTCATCACCTCGCCCATAAACAAACTCGCGATTCCGGTTTTGCCTCCTTTGAATTCAGCTACTTTCTCCGGAAATTTTGCGAGCGCTTCGTCAATGTATTTCAAAATCAAACCCTCATCGCTCTGCTGAATCAGATTCATTTCTCCGGCTAACTGTTTCGGGTTCGCCGAAGGATTTTTTAATAACTCAGGGAATAATTTTTGCGAGGCAATGGAAAAATTCATTCCACCCTCATCAATCATCGCAATCAAATCAGAAATTGTTTTTGCAGGAATAGAGAAATCAGAAATGGAAATAGCCAGCTCGTTGCAAAATGATTTCACCGGACCCATTACCCAGTTCACTGCAGCTTTTGTATTTTTTGTTTCTTGGCAAACAGCCATAAAATAATTTGCTGTTTCTTTTTCTTCAGTTAAAACTGATGCATCGTATTCCGATAAACCCAATGAAATAAATTGTTGTTTCAGTTGTTCGGGTAATGATGGCATTGCCGATTTTACTTTCTGTACATATTCTTCCGAAACAATAATGGGTGGCAAATCCGGCTCAGGAAAATAACGATAATCATTCGCTGCTTCCTTCGAGCGCATGGAAGTGGTGGTTCCTTTCAGTGCATCAAAACTTCTGGTATCCTGATCAACACGCTCACCTTTTTCTATCAACTCAATCTGCCTGATAATTTCATGTTCAATGGCGCGCTTCACATTGCGAATCGAATTCATGTTTTTCACTTCCACCTTTTGCCCAAATTCACTTGCACCTTTCAGCCGAACCGACACATTCGCATCGCAACGCATACTTCCTTCCTCCATATTTCCATCGCAAATATCCAGGTATCGAACAATTTTTCTTATTTCACTTACATAAGTATAAGCTTCATCGGCAGTGCGCAAATCCGGTTCGCTCACAATTTCTATCAGCGGAATTCCGGCACGGTTCAAATCTATCAAAGTGAAATACGGGTCCTGGTCGTGCATACTTTTTCCCGCATCTTCCTCCATGTGTATGCGCGTGATTCCGATTTTCTTTTCGTAGCCTTCCATCTTCAGCACTAAAAATCCATCGGTGCAAAGCGGAGTTGTATGTTGTGTGATTTGATATCCTTTCGGCAAATCAGGATAGAAATAATTTTTGCGCGCCCACTGATTTTCTTTTCTGATCGTGCAGTTGGTTGCGAGGCCAATCTTCACCGCATACTCCAGTGCCGTCCGGTTAAAGCGCGGCAATGTGCCCGGATGACCGAGTGTAATGACACTCAGTTGCGTGTTGGGCGCGGCGCCATATTCATTTGCGTCGCTCGAAAATGCCTTGCTCTTCGTCAGCAACTGCACATGCACTTCCAACCCGATAACTGCTTCGTATTTTTCTGACATACTCATCCGGCAAAAATAATTTTTAAGCGAACATATTTTCTAATTGTCAACGAGAGCTTGACAAAGGGTTAATAAATAATTTTTCTCTTTTGAATTTTCCTTTATCATGCAGGTATTCTCAAACGATACTTTTCATCATATTTGACTTTCAGAAAATCAGGTCATAACAATGAATGCAAAAGAAAAAATTGAGCAATTATTTCTTGAAGTAAAGAAAGGCCATTACTCTGCATGCGATGAACTTTTCGAAACGGTTTGGCTCAATCATACAACGCTGCCTAATTTGGGCATACATCCGGTGATTGATGAAATATTGCAATGGGCGAACGCACACAAATCACAGCATCCAGATTTGCTGCCACGCACACAACTCGCCATGGGAACCATTGCGCATCACAGCGATCAGTTTGATGAGGCCCTGCAACATTGCACCCTCGCTCACGAATTATTCAGCGAAATGAAGGATGATGATGGAATGGCAGCATGTGATATATATTCAGGATTTGTGTATCGCTCCATCGGAGAAATAGATGTGGCACTCAAATTCGGATTAGAAGGCATTGAGCAATTAACCACTTCAGGAAAATATAAAGTGCTTCTGACAATTGGATATTACTGGGTTGGAGGAGTGTTTGCTGAAACGGGTCATTATGATGATGCTCTGCGATTATTCAACAAAGGTCTTAAGATAGATCATGCGCAGGTTCAGGAAGCGCTTCGGGCCCGGTTCACAAATGGAATTGCAGGTGTTTACATGAAGCAGAAAAAATATAATCTCGCTCTCGAAAATTATCAGCGCGCACTTGAAATTACCAGTGAACTTGAACCTACCTTAAAAGGACGAGGACTCACCGACCTTGGCGATTACTATTATATAATGGGCGATTACAACCGTGCCATTCAATATAATGAAGAGGCACTTGACTTTCGCCGTGAGATGAACATTGTTAATGGCTCCATTACCAACCTCATTAATCTGGGAGAAATACTCACGCGTCAAGGGAAATTTACCGAGGCCATAACACGGCTTAACGAAGCATTAAACCTTTCAGAAACAATTCGGGTGAAATCAAAAATGTTTCAAGTGCACAAACTGTTGTCAGATATATACCTTTCAATTGGAAACCTGCAAGAGAGCATGGCGCATTACAAAGCGTTTCATGAAATAAGGGAAGATGTGAATCACGAAGACACCGAGCGCAAAGTGAAAAATCAGCAACGGCTCTTCGAAGCAGAACAAACGCGGAAGGAGAATGCAATTATTAAAGCACAGAAGGCGGAAATTGAACACAAGAATCATCAGCTTGAGGAAACCATTGAAGAACTTACCATCACCAAAGTGAGCCGTCGTGCAAAAGCCATCACCCTCGTAATTGCTGTAGCACTGATTGTGATAGATACCACTCTGCACCATTTTGTTGTATCACAATATGCGCATGGTAATTATTTCATACTGCTCGCATCTGAAGGGTTCATTGTTTTAATGCTCAGACCAATTGAAAAGTTAGTGGAGCATTATTTATTGTCTCGTATTATTAAACAGAAAAGAGCGAAAGCAGGAATAGCAGAATAATTTTTTTATTCAGTTACACTTTGCAATTTAATCAGGGCAAGTTGAATTGCTTTTGATAATCCTGCGGCATTCGTTCCCCCTGCCGTTGCAAAGTGCGGCTGACCACCACCGCCGCCATTTATCTCAGCAGAAATTTCTTTAATAATTTTTCCGGCGTTCAGATTTTTTGTCTTCACCATTTCTTCATCGATCATCACGGCAATCATGGCTTTCCCTTCAGTTTCCGTACCCACCACCATGAAGAGATTTTTTATTTCATTCTTCACATCGTAACACAATTTCTTCAGCGCATCCATCGAAGGCACACTCACCACTCCGCTCACTACATTCATTCCATTCAGTGCTTCTGCTTTTTTCACCAATGAATCTTTCACAGCTGTAACCTGCAGATTGATGTATCGCTCAATTTCTTTTTTCAGTTTTTCATTTTCATCCTTCAGTTGTGTGATGGAAGTCACAACATCTTTAGGATTGTTAAGTTGCGTTTTAATGGAATCAACTGTTTGCACCTGCGCACGAATAAATTTTTCAGCAGCAACTCCGGTGATAGCTTCTATTCTCCGCACACCCGCAGCCACCGCCGTTTCAGCAGTGATGATGAAGAAACCGATTTTACCTGTGCTGCTTGCATGATTTCCGCCGCACAATTCCACGGAATAATTTTTATCGAAAGTTATCACACGAACAAAATCTCCATACTTCTCACCGAACAAAGCCATCGCGCCGGTTTCAGTTGCTTGCTTGATTGGAACATTTCTTTTTTCATCGAGATGAATGTCTTCTCGGATTTTTTCATTCACTATGCTTTGCACTTTTTCCAATTCTTCATCTGTCATTTTTGCGAAGTGAGAAAAATCGAATCGCAGATAATCAGGTGCAACGAGCGAACCTTTCTGTTGCACATGCGTGCCCAACACTTTTCGCAATGCCGCATGAAGCAAGTGTGTCGCGCTGTGATTTAAAATAGTTGCGCTTCGCAAACTGGCATCAACCTTCGCTGTTACAATTCCATCAATCTTCGCCGGAAGTTTATTGACATACAAAATATTCAGGTCGTTTTCTTTTTTTGTATCGAGCACCGAAATTTTTTCTCCGCCGAAATCAAGCATACCTTTATCACCAACCTGTCCGCCGCTCTCTGCATAAAAAGGTGTCTTACCCAGCACAAATTGAAAAAATATTTTGTCTTTTACTTTTTGTTCTCTGTATTTCAGCACAACAGTTTCCGCTTCCAGAAAATCATAACCGATAAATTCTGTTCGGTCTGCGTCATTCAGAATAACCCAGTCACCTGTTTCACTCGCAGCATCTTTTCGCGAACGATTTTTTTGCTGCGCCATTTCTGAATTGAAACCATCTTCATCCAACTTCCATTTTTTTTCTGCAACAATTAATTTAGTCAGGTCAAGAGGAAAACCATAAGTGTCATACAATTCAAAAGCAGTTTTTCCATCGAGTGTAAAACCGTTCGCGGCTTTTTCTTCGAGCGTCGAAATCCGTTTAAGTCCTGCATCTAAAGTTTTTAAGAAAGAAGTTTCTTCTTCAAGAATAACTTTCTGAATAAAATCCTGTTGCGCTTTCAACTCAGGAAACACACCGTCAAATTGTTCAGCCAGCACCGGAACCAATTCATTCAGAATGGGCGATTCTATGTTCAGATAACTATATGAATAGCGAACAGCACGACGAAGAATTCTTCGAATCACATAACCTGCTCCATTGTTCGATGGAAGTTGCCCGTCGGCAATCGCAAAACTGATTGCGCGAATGTGGTCGCTCATCACGCGCATGGCGATGTCAGATTTTTCTGAAGCTCCATATTTTATTTTACTCTTCTGCTCAATAAAATTTATCAGCGGAGTAAAAACATCCGAAACATAATTGCTTCGCTTATTCTGCAACACTCGAACTAATCGTTCGAAACCCATTCCTGTGTCCACATGTTTTGCAGGCAGTTGTTCAAGCGAACCATCTGCTTTCCGATTGAACTGAATAAATACATTGTTCCAGATTTCAATTACTTCCGGATGGCTTGCATTCACGAAATTTTTTCCGTCACCTTTTTTCCGCTCTTCTTCCGGACGAATGTCAACATGAATTTCAGAACACGGACCACACGGACCGGTTTCTCCCATCTCCCAGAAATTATCTTTTTTGTTTCCATTGATGATTTTGTTTTTATCGCCAATAAGATTCAACCATATATTATATGACTCATCGTCACGCCCCAATTTTTCTTTTTCATCGCCTTCGAAAATCGTTACATACAATTGCTCCTTCGGAATTTTATAAACTTCAGTCAGTAATTCCCATGCCCACTCAATCGCTTCCTTCTTAAAGTAATCACCGAAACTCCAGTTGCCCAGCATCTCAAACATTGTATGATGGTAGGTATCAATTCCAACTTCTTCTAAATCATTGTGCTTGCCTGATACGCGCAAACATTTTTGTGTATCAGTAATTCGCGGCGCAGTTGGTGTTTGATTGCCGAGAAAAAAATCTTTGAACTGATTCATTCCTGCATTGGTGAACATGAGTGTCGGGTCATTCTTCACTACTATCGGTGCCGACGAAACGATTAAATGGTTTTTCGATTTAAAAAATTCGAGAAATGTATTTCTGATTTCTTTTGATGTCATCATAATGAAAAGATAAAACTACTATTGCTTAAACTATTGTTTTTAGTAATTTGCGTTTGAAAATTGGATGGGGCAAAAGTAATAAATCATACCTGCATAGCGGAAATCCTGTGCAGGTTAATACAAGTGCAGAAATAAAAGTATGAGCGAATGAGAAAAATTAAATACTACTATAATCCAAAAAATCTCCGATACGAAAAGTATGTGGAGAGTGCGTGGAAAAAATTCAGAATGGTGCTTGGCTTTCTTTCGGCAGCAAGTGTGTTTGCGTTCATCATTGTATATCTTGCTTATACTTATTTAGATTCTCCGAAAGAGAAAAAACTGAAGCGTGAATTATCGCAACTGCAATATCAGTATGATGTATTGAATAATAAGCTGGATGAAATGGGTGATGCGCTTGTTGATTTGCAAGACAGAGATGACAATATATACCGAGTGATTTTTGAAGCAGAGCCAATTCCATCAAGCATGCGCGATGCAGGTTATGGGGGCTCCAATCGGTTTGAAGAATTGAATGGTTATGATGATGCCGAACTGATGAAAAGCAGTTGGGTAAAATTGACACAGACAAGATACAAGATGTACATACAATCTAAATCATATGATGCGTTGGCTAAATTAATTAAAAGCAAAACTGAAATGCTGGCATCAATACCAGCCATTCAACCTGTCGCAAATAAAAATTTAAAAAGAATTGGATCGGGTTTCGGTGTCCGCATTGATCCGATTTATAAAGTTCCGGTCATGCACGAAGGAATTGATTTCACTGCGCCTATTGGAACTCCGATATATGCAACCGGTAATGGAAGAATCAGCCTGGTAGATTACGGAAACCGAGGATATGGCAATCATGTTATTATTACTCATGGTTTCGGTTATCAATCACTGTACGGTCACATGAGTAGAGTGAAAGTTAAGATCGGACAAAGAATAAATCGCGGTGATATAATCGGATATGTTGGAAACACAGGTAAATCAACCGGACCTCATTTGCATTATGAAGTAATTAAGAATGGGCGAAAAATAAATCCAATTAATTTTTTCTATAGTGATTTAACGCCTGAAGAATATCAACAAGTATTAGAGTTGGCAGATCGCAACGGTCAATCAATGGATTGATAGAAATATTTTTTCTTTAATTTTTTTTCTCAGCGGATTCAATTTTTATTGAGTCAGTAATTTATCAGCACTCCGTAAATCAACTCTGAAATATGAATGGAGCGATTAATCATTTTTTATGATGAAGAATCCAATGAAGTAAAATATCATCGAAGTAATTTTCTCCTTAGAATTAAATAATTCAATCAATATTTTTTTTCATTTCAAAAACTTTTAACAATTCATTTTTTGAAATAATGGTTTCATGATTCAAATTTTTTTGAGGAAATCAAATTCAAAAAAATTTTTGATTGAATATTTTTTCAATACACAACAAAAATATTTTATCCTCAAGATTTTTATTTCACAAATAATGAAATGAATAAAAATTTTGCTGCAGTTATTTAGCGATTTTTCATTGGGGAAATGAATGTTTATATAAAACAGAAAATATAAATCCGGGACATCTATAAAAAACTAAAGGGCACCGCTGGTGCCCTTTAGTTTTTCAAGAGAAAAGAAAATCTATTTCTTTTTCTTAGCCGCTTTTTTCGCCTTCTTAGCAGGTTTCTTAGCAGCTTTTTTTGCTTTTGTAGCCATAGTTAAAAAATTTTGGTATCACAAGTCTAACAGTATTCATTGATATGAGTTAGTTATTTTCATTCCTTTATTCACATGAGTTTGTGAATAGCGAATAACAAAACGAAAAATTTCATTGATGATGAACGAAAATATTTGCAATCATCATTCATTCAGGTGTTAAATAATTTTTGATTTTCATGCAATGAAATTTATACGGATGCAAATAAATATTTTTTTTATTCCTCTGTAACATGCCATAGCAATGTATTTCGGCACACTGCAATAAAATTTAATTTTAAAATTAAAATTAATTACAGCTAAAATAAAAAATAGAAGTGTGAAAAAATAATTTCAAATTCAATAAATTAATTCCTTTGAAATTATGTTCACTAATCAGCACAAAAAATATTTTAATCATAAAATAAAAATAAAATTTCTTTGACTTTAATTGATTGAAATCAAAAAATGAAATCATAAAATGATTTTAAGTTGTTGTTGTGAATGAATTTTCTCAATGAAAATTCAATTTGAAATAAATAATTGAAAAGAGAATTCAAAAAAATTAATCTTCTAAAATTTTTTCGAGCAATGGCGATTCAACTATTTGTTGGGGTGAAATACTCAATTCTGATAATGGAATTTTTCCGTGATATCTTTCTTCCAATGTTGCTTTTACTTCTGGCGATGATAAATCAAAAGTTTTAAGAGCAACTGGTTTTGCTAATTCAAGCCCGGTTGTATAATAGTAAATTTTATAAACGAGTTCGGAACAATACATTTTTTCATCACTCCAGTTAAATGCTTCATCATATTCTTTTCCAAGTTGAAGCGAAGCAATTTTTTTCATCTTACTTAAAATTCCTTTTGATATAATGTTTTGAGAATTTTTTAAACGGTAAACAACAAAATGTTTTTCTTCTCCTTTTTTAATCCATTCTTCCAATGGAGTTTTTGAAACCAGTTGTATTGCTTCAAACACAAATAAATTTCCCATGCTGTCACTTAATACCAGACCACAATGACTGTATGTTGAATGAGTGGCTGCCTGAATAGCTTTGCTTTGAGATGATAAGGAAGTTTGAAAAATAATGTCGCCATCTTTTACAATAGATAAATCAGGTGAACATGCAGAGAAGAATAATTGAATCAGAAATAAAAAAGTAAGTATTGCAAACGCAGGATTAGAAAAATATTTATTCACTGAATAAATTATAAAGCGGCTTTGTAATAAATAATCAAATTGCGTACATCATCGTTTTGTTGAAGCAACAACTCATCAGTTGTGAGTTTTATGATTTTCATTTTGTATGATGTCTTAGTGCTTTTATCAGTGATTGTAATGTTGGAACTGAGTTCATCAAGCTGCCAAGTACCGGGAATAAATCCATCGGGAGCCAAACCTTGCTGCACTGTAAAATCTTTGTTGAATATTAAACGATATTCTTTTTGCGCTTCATCAGCAACTTGTGTTTTTGTTCCATCTTCAATTTTTGATAATCCCCAGCTTTTGCAAAGTCGTGCTTGCGTAACAGCAGTTGATCCTTGTGCTTGAGTATTGATAGTAAGAAAGAGAAAAAAAATACTGACAATTGCTTTTATTGAACAATTAAAAATTTTCATGGTGTTTTTTATGATTGATGCTGATTATAAATTTCCTCTGAGTTCTTGTTCGCGTTCGATGGATTCAAACAATGCTTTGAAATTTCCTTTGCCGAAAGATTGTGCGCCCTTGCGTTGTATGATTTCAAAAAATAAAGTTGGTCGGTCTTCCACGGGTTTTGAAAACAATTGTAACAGATAACCTTCATCATCTCGGTCAACTAAAATGTTCAACTTTTTCAGCACCTGAATATCTTCATCAATCATTCCAACACGACCTGTTAATTCTTCATAATAAGAATCAGGCACACTTAAAAATTCAACACCGCGTTTTCTTAATTCAGCAACTGTTTCAATAATATTATCAGTTGCCATCGCAATGTGCTGCACTCCCTGTGAATGATAAAATTCCAGATACTCTTCAATCTGCGATTTCTTTTTTCCTTCAGCCGGTTCGTTGATGGGGAATTTTACATACCCATTTCCGTTGCTCATCACTTTACTCATCAGTGCTGAATACTCAGTAGAAATATCTTTATCATCAAACGATAAAATATTCCGGAAGCCCATCACCTTTTCATAAAACTCCACCCAGGTATTCATTTCGCCCCAGCCAACATTTCCAACACAGTGGTCAACATGTTTTAGTCCAACTGATTTTGTTTCGAAAGTTGAGTTCCATGCTTTGTAACCCGGAAGAAAAATTCCAGTGTAATTTTTTCGCTCTATAAAAAGATGAACTGTATCACCATATAATTGAATGCCCGATATACGCACTTCACCATTATCATCTTTCAATGTTTTCGGTTGCAGGTAGGCAGTTGCTCCGCGCTTCGTGGTTTCTTCAAAAGATTTGTAAGCATCATCCACCATCAATGCAAGCACCTTCACACCATCGCCATGTTTTTCAATGTGCTGTGAAATTTCATTTCCGGGGTGTAACGGAGTTGTTAAAACCAAAGTGATTTTGTTCTGGCGTAACACATAACTCGCACGGTCGCGCACTCCGGTTTCAGGACCTGCATAAGCAAGCGCGCTGAAACCAAATGCTGAACGATAGAAGTACGATGCCTGCTTTGCATTGCCGACATAAAATTCTATATAATCAGTTCCGTTGAGCGGAAGAAAATCTTTATCAGTTGCGTAGGTTGGTTTGGTTAGCGTTTCCATTTTATGAAAGTATTCTTATTTCGGTTTTCAAATTTAAGTTTTCAATTCAATTGGTGAATTGTTATTAGGATTTTTCCTTACGAACTCAGCACTCAATTCAAATTCATCTCCGGAATTTCTCCTTCTATAATTAATCGCCCTGCTGTTTTTAATTTTATTTCTTCAACAGTAACACCGGGAGCGCGTTCCACTAATTTGAATCCATTGGGTGTAACATCTACCACTGCAATCTCAGTTACAATTCTCTTCACACATCCAACTCCGGTAAGTGGCAATCCGCATTTTGGTAAAAGTTTCGATTCGCCTTTTGGATTGGTGTGCATCATGGCGACAATAATATTTTGCGCAGAAGCAACCAAGTCCATTGCGCCTCCCATTCCCTTTACCATCTTGCCGGGAATTTTCCAATTAGCAATATCACCATGTTCTGAAACTTCCATTGCACCTAGCACAGTCATATCAATTTTTCCAGCGCGAATCATTCCGAAACTTTCTGCCGAATCAAAAAAACTTCCGCCAGGCAAAAGTGTAACCGTTTCTTTTCCTGCATTAATCAGGTCGGCATCAATTTTATCTTCAGTTGGGTAAGGTCCCATTCCAAGAATTCCGTTTTCTGATTGCAACATGATTTTCATTCCTGCAGGAATATAATTTGCCACTAGTGTTGGAATTCCAATTCCCAAATTCACATTGTATCCATCGCGCAATTCTCGGGCTATTCGTTTTGCTATTTGATACTTATCCAGTGCCATAATTTTTATTTTTTAATTGCGACAGTTCTTCTTTCAATTCTCTTCTCATAATTATTTCCTTGAAAAATCCGGTTTACATAAACTCCTGCAACATCAATTTCTTCAGGGCCAATTTCTCCTGGTTCAACTAATTGTTCCACTTCAGCAATTGTAATTTTTCCTGCCTTCGCCATTGAAGTAGAAAAATTCTTTGTGGTTTTATTGAAAACCAAATTTCCGTACTTATCTCCTTTCGATGCTTTTACAATGGCAAAATCTCCACTAAGTGCTAACTCCATTAAATATTTTTTTCCGTTGAACTCACGAATTTCTTTTCCGATTGCTATTTCAGTTCCATAACCCGCAGGAGTATAAAATGCAGGAATGCCCATGCCAGCCATTTGCACACGGGTAGCCAATGTGCCTTGCGGAACCAAATCAACTTCCAGTTCGCCGCTCAACATTTGTCGCTCGAACTCTGCATTCTCTCCTACATAACTGGAGATCATTTTTTTTATCTGGCGCGTTTGCAACAATAATCCTAAACCAAAATCATCTACTCCGGCATTGTTGCTCACGCAGGTTAATCCCTTAATTCCTTTACGAACCATTTCGGCAATGCAATTTTCTGGAATGCCATTCAATCCGAATCCACCCAATAATATGGTCTGATTATCTTTTAAATCGAAGAGTGCGCTTGCAGCATCTTTATAAACTGTTGTCATTTGAATTTTTGTGGTTGGCGAAAATATGTATTAGCGATTAGGTGTTAGCGTTTAGCTATTAGTTTTTTTGAAAATAGTTCTACAATATTTTTTTGCGCGATTTGAATTGCCGAAGCATTTGATTTCGAATACTGTCTTTATATACTGCAGTATCAGATGAATTATTGAGTTGCGGTTGCTTCAACATTTGTCCCTGTAAAGTGGTAATGCGCGAAACCAATTCACCATAAACCGAATCAAGCAGTGCAGGGTGCTCGATATAGAAGTTGTAGGTACTAAAAAAATCTTCGGCTTGCACTTCATGCTTTTTAAACAGGAGTGCATATTCATTTTTAATTTCTGATTGGTCATCTTTTTTATTCCGGGCAATAACAGTGAACGATGCTTCAGCAAGATGCACATCCAGCAGCACTTCAACCATTTTCTCTTTACTCAGTTTTTCTTTTGACGATGATATATCTGTTCCCGAGTTGCAGGAAACAAGCAGTAAAAGAAAAAAAGCAACCCATTTATTTTTACTCATCGTGTAATTCATTTTTAAAAGGCATTTGTGAATCTTCGATATCATTCTGATTAATTTTGCGAAAGTAATAACAGAAGAATCAAACGGGATTTATGCAAAATAATTTCAAGGAAATAAAAAATTGGTGCGATGAACGCAAAGTGAATTTAGTTGCCATTAGTAAAACCTATCCGGTTGAAAGTATCACACTATTGTATAAGCAGGGACAGCGGATGTTTGGCGAAAATAAAGTGCAGGAAATAATGATGAAGGAATGCCAATTGCCCACTGATGTGCAATGGCATTTGGTTGGACATTTGCAAACCAATAAAGTAAAATTTGTTGCACCGTTTGTTTCACTCATTCATTCAGTTGATAGTTTAAAGTTGTTGCAGGAAATTAATAAGCATGCAATAAAAAATTCGAGGGTTCAAAATGTGTTGCTTCAAATATTTATTGCTGATGAAAAAACAAAATTCGGATTGAGTGAAGAAGAATGTTTTTCGCTTTTAGAAAGAAAGGAAATAAATAAAATGAAAAACATTCGAATTGAAGGATTAATGGGAATGGCAACCAACACCAATGATGAAAAGAAAGTGAGAAAGGAATTTAAAGGGTTAAAAAAAATGCTCGACACAATCAAAAAAATATATTCTTCAGAAAATATCGAGATGAAAACTTTATCAATGGGAATGAGCAGCGATTATAAAATTGCTGTGGAAGAAGGAAGCAATATGGTTCGTTTGGGAAGTGTGATTTTCGGGGAACGGAAAACTTATATTTCTTTAATTTAATAATTTTCTTCAAATTAAATTAGTATGATTGAAAATCTACCACTTCACATTTCATTAGTTTTTATTTTAACTGTTGTTGCTACCCTTCTTTTATTTTTTGTCACTTTAAAAAATTCAACAAGCGAAAAGTTAAAATCAAAATCAACGCAGATAATGATTGGGCTAATTGTCTGGATAATTTTACAAAGTGTTATTGCGTTGAAAGGATTTTATCTCAACACCCATTCACTTCCACCTAAATTTATTTTTGCGATTGCTCCTCCGATTCTGTTGATTGGAATTTTATTCGCTACGAGGTTAGGAAGGAAATTTATTGACAGTTTACCACTTGAAAATATTACCTACACCAATGTAGTTCGAGTTCCTGTTGAGTTGGTTTTGTATGCGCTGTTCTTTTGCAATACCATTCCCCAACTTATGACTTTTGAAGGACGCAATTTTGATATTCTTGCCGGCATCACAGCACCATTCATTGCATATTTCAGTTTTTCAAAAAATAGAATCGGAAGAAAATGGATTTTGATTTGGAATTTTATTTCACTCGGGTTATTACTGAATATTGTAATCAATGCAATTTTATCAGCGCCATTTCCATTTCAACAATTTGCATTTGAGCAGCCAAATATTGCAGTCTTTTATTTTCCTTTCTCGCTACTGCCAGCTTTTATTGTTCCTGTAATATTATTCGGGCACCTGGTTTCAATCAGGCAATTGATAAATTTTAAAAAATAGATAGTGAACGGGAGAAAAATCAGATTTTAATCCAACCGGATAAATCGCGATTAATCAATTTCGATAGTTTCTGAATATCTTCTTTATATAATTCAACTAAATATTTTCTATCCTCTGTTAAAAGTTTCGGTAAATTATTTTCAGAGTAAAATAATTTCTTTATGATTCTCTTCCCCGTTTTCGGTAATAGGTCTAGTACAAAATTCTTCAATTTATTTTGGCGAATTATAAATGCCACAAATCCAGATCTCGGAATCATTGCTTTATTGTGTTCTCTTGAAAATTCAAATTCAAAATCGGAATCAATATTCAGAAATTCACATATTTCATTTAAAATGATTGTTGCATTGGTTCGGTAATCCTCATACAAAATAATTTTAACCTGATTAGAAGGAAATTTATCCAGATACCGTTTCACTTGTTCATAATATAAACCGATTTCAACATACACATTTGAAATTCCCCAGCCTTTTTCCTTCTTGTTCATGTCGGATTTTAATGCATCAATAAAATTTCCACTTTCTCTTCCGCCTTTCACATCCATTAAAAAATGACTGAATGCTCGTTCAACCGGATTTCGAAGAATCATAATAATTTTTCCTTCTGGAAATTTATCATGAATATTTTTTGCGGCAGCAGTGGAATACAAGTACGAATTTGTGACTTCACCAAGGGCTTGTTGATTAGTAGCATGTTTAAAAAGTTTTTCATACTTATTCCAATCTTTAACAAACGCATGAAAAATTTCCTTTTTCTGGCTGCCATCTAACCATGCATCAATGTTTCTGTTCAGATTAGCTGCATAATCCGGTCGAAATTTTGCACTGTCAATATCAGTGGAGAAATGATGTGTCTCTTTTATCGGTGACATAAAAACAGCAGGGTGTTGTTTCAGATAATTATACACAGAAGTAGTGCCCGACTTAGCTGAACCGACAATAAAAAAATTAGGAAGTTTCATCAGATGAATGTTACAGTAGGAGTTAATGCTTTTTGTATTTTGAAAACAAATTATCAGCAGCCATTAATGTAACAGGCAATTCTGTTTCCATTATATCAACAGGAATATTTTTTTCTACCATGAAAGAAACAAGATTTTCAGTAGGCATGTTTCCGGTGAGTTTATCAGTGGCCATCGGGCAGCCACCATATCCTTTCACTGCACCATCAAATCTTCGGCAACCATTATTATAAGCGGCCTCAATTTTCTCTTTCCATTCATTTGGCCGTGTGTGAAAGTGAGCCCCGAATTCAACAGTGGGAAATGCAGGAATCAATTGCGAATACAAAAATGAAATATCAGTCGGTTTTGCAACACCAACGGTATCAGCCAAAGAAATAATTTTAATTCCTATTCCAAAAAGTTTCTCCGTCCACTTCATCACAATTTCTGAATTCCAGACTTCGCCATATGGATTTCCGAAACCCATACTTAAATATACCACCAATTGTTTTTTGCTTTTCTCACAAATATTCAAAGCGTGTTCAACTGTCACGAGCGATTCTTCAATAGTTGAATTGGTGTTTCGCTTTTGAAAAGTTTCAGAAACAGAAAACGGAAAACCAAGAAATGAAATTTGCCCGAACATGCTTGCTTCTCTTGCACCACGAACATTGGCAATAATGGCTAAAAGTTTTGTTGATGTATTATCTAAATTCAATTTTGGAAGTACTAAAGCAGTATCCGCAAGTTGCGGAATTGCGGAGGGTGAAACAAAACTTCCGAAATCGAGTGTATCAAAACCAACTTTTAAAAGTGTATTGAGATAAGAAATTTTTTCTTCAGTTGGAATAAATGCTTTCATGCCCTGCATTGCATCGCGCGGACATTCAATCAGTTTTAGTTTTTCTTTCATTTCGGTTGGCAAAGAAAGTTCAGGAACAGGAAAAACGAATTCTGTTTAACAGCACCTGATATTTCAAATAAAATCAGATTGAAAAAAATCAAACGGAGAATTGATAATTAATATTTTTTCAGATTAGGAGTCGGGATTTACTTACTGAATAATTCCTTTATTTTTTCTTCCATTAAAAATTCATCGCCATCAACATATCCTGCATGGGTTTCAACAATGTTTCCGTTCTTATCTATTATTAACGAATAAGGCGGCGCCTGAAAATTCAACGCACGCATTAAATCCTGGTTCGGATCGAGCATTACAGTAAAGCCCCAGCCGGACCCATTTACCGTAGTTTTCACTTTTGTTGTATTTTTTGAATCATCAATACTCACCGCAATAAATTCCATTTTGTATTTTTCTTTCCAGTCATCATACAACTCTGAAATATTATTCAATTCTTTTTTGCACGGCACACACCAGGTAGCCCAGAAATTTATGACCACTATATTTCCCTTTCCAACGAGGGTACTGATATCCACTTTTTCACCATTCATATTAGTCACATTTATTGCCGGAAGTTTTTTTTCATCTTGGGCAAAAACCTGATTCAACGAAAAAGAGAACACAATTAATAAAGCAAAAAAGTTTTTACAGAAATTACCGTTGAACATTTTCATAAATTTTATTTTGGGTTGGGGATTTGAATTTTCAATTATGATGCCAGCAAAGAAAACCAAATGTAAGCATGCAGTTTTTATTTCAAAATAAATGCAGATTAATGTCGCCCGAAAATCTTGTTGATTCTTATATATTTATCGCCTTAAATTCTTTAGCATGAAAAGAACCCTTCTCTTTATTTTTCTTTCCTTTATTTCTATTGAAAATTTTGCTCAGCAATCCGGACAAATAAGCGGTAACCTTCAGTTGAATTCTTATTTCTTTATGAAAGATTCAACCATTGGCGCAAGCGGAACTCCATTGTATGAAAATTTTCTTTCCTCTGCGGAATCGTGGTTCAATATCAATTACAGCATCATGGGATTTACCGCCGGAATCAGAGCTGATTTTTTTCACAACTCTAATTTGTTCAATCCGCTTTCATCTTATTCTGATCAGGGGATTGGAAATTGGTTTATCAGCAAGGATGTAAAAAGTTTAAAAATCACCGCTGGAAATTTTTACGATCAGTTTGGCAGCGGAATAGTTTTCCGCAGCTATGAAGACCGCGGACTTGGAATTGATTATTCGGTACTGGGTTTAAAACTCGATTATAAAATAAACGATAACTGGAAAGTGAAAGGATTTTCAGGAAGACAAAAAAATTTATTCCTCACCTACAAACCAATCATGAAGGGTTTGAATCTGGAAGGAGATGTTCCAATCGGAGAAAATCTTCGTTTGATTCCGGGCCTTGCTTATCTGAACAGAACACTTGATCAGGAAAACATGAACAACATAGTGAGTAATATAAATACTTATCCGTTGGAGCAGCGGTTTTGCCCTAAGTACAATGTGTATGTGGTATCGGCTTACAATACTTTAAACTTTAAAAATATTTCGTGGTATGCCGAGTATGCTTACAAAACTCACGAAGCCATGTACACTCCATTATCAATTATGGAAGACAAGGATGGCAGTGTGATGTACACTTCTCTTTCATATTCAAAAAAAGGATTTGGAATTACCGCACAATACAAACGCACCGAAAATTTTGTGTTGCGCACTTCACCCAACGAATCGTTATTGAATGGCGTGATGGATTACCTGCCTTCATTAACCAAACAAAATACCATGCGCTTGCTTTCCCGATACAATGCGCCTTCACAATATTTAGGCGAACAGGCTTATCAGGGCGATGTTGTTTTTACTCCTGTAAAAGGTTATACCATCAGTTTGAATTATTCCAATGTGAATGATTTATCAAATAAAAATTTGTATCAGGAAATTTATGCCGATTTGGAAATCAGCAAATTCAAAAAATTAAAACCGCATGTTGGTTTGCAAACTGTAACTTATAATCAGGAAGTGTATCAGAATGAACCCGGTGTTCCTGTAGTAAAAACAATGACTCCGTTTATTGAAGCCACTTATAAAATCAACAAGAAAAAATCATTGCGTACCGAGTTGCAATATCTTTCTTCAGAGCAGGATTATGGCAGTTGGGCTTTTGGTTTATTGGAATTCAACATTGCTCCAAAATTTTCTTTCTCTGTTTCTGATATGTACAATGTGAAACCAAACCCCGAAAAAAATCCGGATAAAAAACATTACTACAATTTCTTTTTCGGGTTTACACAAAACGCATCGCGCTTCAGCATCAGTTATGTAAAACAGGTGGAAGGATACAATTGTACCGGTGGAGTTTGCCGTTACGAACCGGCTTTCAGTGGCGTGAAACTCGGAATTAATTCAACTTTTTAAACGAACACAATTATGAAATCATTGATAAAAAATAGTTTGGTTCTTTCAATTTTATTTTCTGCGGCCATTAGTTTTCAAAGCTGCGAAGAAACCTGCCCGGGTGTAATTTTTACGGCTCCAATCAAAGTAGATACATTTTCAGTTCCACTGGATGCAACACTTTCATTGCAAAAAAGAAATGTAATACTTCAGGATTACACAGGAGTTAGATGCCCAAATTGTCCTGATGGACATAATATTGCTAATAACATACAAAATATTTATGATGATGGACGGTTAGTTTTAGTAGTGTTGCATTCTGGGGATTTATTAACCGGACCATACCCTTACGGCACTCATGATTTCAGAACAACAGAAGGGGATGATATTGAATCATTGATTGGCCCTATTTCATCAAAACCAATTGGGGATATAAATAGAAAATTATTTTCTGGGCAGGCAGAACGAACTATTGATAGATCGTTATGGTCAG
>CAMDOA010000054.1 GCA_945903305.1 Chitinophaga pinensis | reverse complement strand
GTATATTTTCGAAACACTTTGCATTTCAATCCGAAAGATTTTCGCTCCGGTTCCTTACAAAGTGCATGAATAATTCTGTCGTCGGATAATTTTTCAATAAAGTCATACACCGAATCAGAAAACTTCTCGGCTGTTTTAATCATTCCTTTTGATTCAATAAACCAGGCAGCTTCAGCAATATTTTCAGCAACAGATTCGCGAATAATTACTTTTCGCCTGCCCATTTCCGAATCAGTTTTTTCGAATGCGCTCTTGCCTCTTCAATTGAAAAAGTTTTTTCTGTTTTCATTTTCAAGGCAGCTTTCCGTTGCAGTGTTCTGAAATCCTTTTCCGGAACCAAAACATATTTCTTCTTGTCAATTACAATTTGAGTCATTTTAATTTGATTGAAATCAGGATTAAAAATTATGTTTCAGCAAAACTAATACTTGGTTTTCTTAGTCTGTTGGTATTTCTCTTCTCTCTCCTTGCCTGTGTGTTTTCACCTTTGCGATTAAGAAGGATTTGTGTAAGGAGTTATTGGTTTTCTCGCGCTCACAAACTTAAATTTTCTTCCATACAAAAAAATGAATCTGCTCATTCGGCTTGCGCATGAGATGGGCGTTGAAATCATTGTTCCCGATTTAGATGAGGAAGATTTAAGCTGGCTGTTAAAAGACCGAAAGAAAAAACCGGCGAAGAAGAAAAAACAGAGCAAGTAATTATTAATGCTCTATCCTGATTCCCATCACCAGGATATCATCAATCTGATCCACGGTGCTTTTATAAGTTGTATGAAAATTGAGCAGGTTGGTGCGCTGTTCCGCTAACGGTTTTCCGCGTTGCTGCATTAATAATTCTTTGAATCTTTTCCGCGTCAGTTTTTTTCCGTGCTCGCCACCAAACTGATCGGCATATCCATCGCTGAACAGATAAAGTATATCGCCTTTCTTAATTTCTATTTTATGATTGTGGTAAGTATAACGGTTTTCTACTTCGCCTATCGGTTGTTTGTCGGGTTTAAATTCGAGCAGTTCGTAAAAAGCAGTTTCACGCGCAATCCAAAGCGGAAGATTGGCACCTGCCCAATACAATTCGCGCGTGCTTTTATTAAACGCACAAACACTCGCATCCATTCCGTCCTTCACTTCGTGACTCATGCCCAGACTTTCCACCATCAGCTCGGCAACTTTATCCAGAATTTCAGAAGGGCGAATAATACTATACTCCTTCACCGCGCGATTCAATGCATTATTGCAAACAATGCTGATCAACGCGCCGGGAACCCCATGCCCCGTGCAATCGCACACCGCAAAAAACATCCACTCGTTCACCGTTTCCGCCCAATAAAAATCGCCTGACACAATATCTTTCGGAAGAAAGAGAATAAAACTTTCGCCCAGCTTCTGTTCAATCAAAGCGTGCGATGGAAGCAGTGCAGTCTGAATCCGTTTTGCATAATTAATGGAATCGAGCAGTTCATTTTTCTCCTCTAATATTTCATCTTTCTCGCGGCGCAAATCGAGTGTGCGTGTTTCCACCTGCGACGACAGGTATTGCTGCTGCACTATGCTGAACAGTTCTTTAAATTTTATCTTCAATCCGCTCACCGAAATATTTACCGGCGAACCACTGCGGCTGTTTTCCATCCACAGCCAGGTGCGGTTAAACAAATTGCGCTCGCGCTGAATAAATTTTCGGGGGTTGCGGACTTTCACATGCACGCAATCCGAAAAAATAATTTTGCTTGTATTAATCCCTTCCACTTCCGACCACAGCACAATTCCTGCCGGCACAATACCTGAGTTATCAATAATTCCCTCGCTGTTCAGCACCAGCCCCGGCCCTTTATCAAACCACCTTTTTATGGCAAACACGGTGAGCGAACCAAACACCAATAAGAACGCAAGATTAAATGCAAAATCAAAAATTGTAGCGATTGAAAAAAAAGAGTCGCTGGTAAATTCTGAATAAATACTGCTGCATAACAGGTAACTAAAATAAAGCGACGGCAGCAGAATGAGCACCATCAGCCGCTTACGCGCTTTTATTTTTATTTCTTTTGGTGGGGTTGCTTGATTAATCACTTCGGGGAGTTGCAACAAATGTAACAAGAGAGAAAAACTTCTTTTCGAAAATTGATTATTGAAGCGACTGTTACGGCAGATAATTTTATAAGAAAGACTTTGCGAGAACAAAGCCGACTACAAGTCGGAATATTTTATTGATCGCGGCTGCAAGCCGCGACGAACGGGATGAAGTCATGCAACTCGTTATTGCGCTGCGCAAGCAGGCGCGCGAGAAAAAAGATTTTGCCACTTCCGATATAATCCGCGATCAATTACTGAAAGCAGGTATTCAACTGAAGGATGGAAAAGATGGAACGAGCTGGGCAAAGAGTTAATATTAATTACTCTTCAATCATATAAATTTTATTGTCTTCCACTTTATATAATAAAGGAGCAACCATAATTTTAGGGTATCGCATGCGCAATCGTTTGGCTTCGCTCGATATAAAATCAATTTCATTTCCAATTTCATACATCGGGGCGAAATGCATAAAATGATCTTCAGCCGCACTCCTGTCCCACCCTGCATCATTCACCAGCCCATCAATAAATTGTTGTTTGCGGGCAATCAAATTCACCATGCCGCAATTAGAATGACCAATTAATGCAATGTGCCGAATGCCACCAATAGAAATGGCAAACGAAACTTTGAATTCGCTGTAACGCATATTGGCACCACCTGAGCGAATAATAAATGCAAAATTATCGGGCATGTGCAGGTGCTTGCGATTATCCATACACATGCCAACCAACAATTCGGCCTTTAAATATTTTTGAAATTCTTTTTTCAGATTGTGATATTCCAGCAATAAACCGATAGGCGTGTTCCGATATTTTTCTAAAATATCTTTCGATGAATCAACAGCAATTAAATTAATCATTGGTCGAAAATAATATCCGTTTCAAAACTCCCAAATCCCTTACTGGCTTCTGAAAATAATGAGCCCGAAAAATGCAGCGGTTCACAATAACACGAACCATTACAATAAAAAATTAAAATAGAATTTTTTTATGTGCGAGCGGGGTCTGCGAAGCAACCCTAAGTTTAAATGCGCAGTGTCTCCTTGCAGGAAGACCCTGCTGGAAAATTATTTTCTCTTCACCGAACCAATCAATCATCCAACTCCACATATAATTCCGATACCGTTACACCCAGTGCCTTGCATATTTTTCGAAGGGTGCTGATGCGGATATCCTTGCTGCCGTTTTCAATGCGGGCAATGTGGCGCTGGTCGCTGCCAACTTTATTGGCAAGCTCTTCCTGCGTCCAGTTTTTTTCCATCCGGAAAATTTCAATAGTTATTCCTATCAATAAAGTGAGTTCTTCATCGGTGCGCATGAGGGGGAGTATGATACAAATGTTGCGATTGTCTGTATTTTTTTCAAGGTGCATTTGCACCTTTGATATTTTCTGCTTTTATTTGTTCATCATTCACAAAAAAACCACAACACATGCAACGCAAAGCATCTGCCTCCCTCGATTTCATTGAAGACACTGTAGAATCTAAACCCGCTTTTGGCGAAAATGTGGCCACTGCCATGAATGCCAATGCCACTTTTCCTTTAGCACCGCACAACAATGCGGCAATGGTGGCTGCCAACACCGACCTCGCCACTAAAACTGCCGGAGCCCTGAGCGGCGACCACAATAAACTCGCCCTTCGCAATGCATCTGAAAAAAGCTGGGACGATATTTTTCGCGACAATGCAAATTATGTAACCGGTGTATCGGCAGGCGATGTAGTAAAAATTACCAGCGCGGGTTTTAAAGCAACTGTAACAGAAACCACACCGACACAAATACCGGATGTGCCATCGGAACCCGATTTTACAACCAATCAAATCAAGGGCAGCGTAAAATGCAAGACCAATGCAGTGCCCGGTGCGGTGGCTTATGTTTCGGTGCTATATACCGACCCGGCAATTATTCAGTTTAAACCCAACCAGATTATCGTTACCCTCGGCGATAAAACTGTTTCAATTGTGTTTGATACACACAAGGTAGTTGACCACAATAATCTACCGAGTCATGTTGATTTTCAGGCGGTGGTTGCGGCATTTAACCGCGCCGGCATGGGACCCTACACCAATCCTGAAGAAATCGGAACTTTATAAATACTGAATCGCTATAAAATCTTATAGCATTTTATGAAAAAGATGCATCTTTCAATTGAAAGATGCATCTTTTTTTTGTGAAGATGTATAATCAATCGCCGATTATATAGAACCGGAACCAAAAGATACAGAATCCACTCCCGTTTATATAGAATCGGAATCAGTTTATATAAAATCCGCTGCCGACTTTATATCTTTTTGTCGGGAACATATAACTTTTGAAACAGAAGATGCATCTTTTTAGGAAGAAGATGTATAATCCTTTGCCGATTCTATATAATCCGACGGGAATTGCATTTCTTTTTTTGGAGAAGATAGGTCTTTTGAGGAAAAAGAGATGGGATTGGGAAAAAATTCTTGCTTCATACAACCGATTATTCTGATTGTGTGTGTTTTTTTCAGAAATAAATTCAGGGACTAAAAGTGAGATATAAAATTTATATTCGCATTGTTATAATTAAAACAAACTTAAATATTCACTATTATGAAAATACACCTTCTTGTTGCAGCATTTCTGTCGTTTTCATTAATTGGTACTGCACAATCACCTGATTGGTTATGGGCTGTTAGCGCCTCAGGAATTAATGATGATTTTGTCGAATCACTTGCGGTCGATGCTTCAGGTAACAGATTTCTGACAGGAAGCTTTGAAAGCGCTACAATTACTTTCGGAACTTATACACTAACAAATTCAGGTGAATCAGATATGTTTATAGTGAAGTATGATGCTGCCGGAAATGTTGTATGGGCAAAAAGTGCGGGGGGAATTTATGCCGATGAAGGATTTTCAGTTGCAACTGATGCAGCAGGAAATTGTTTTGTGGTTGGTTATTATTGGAGCACAAGTATAATTTTTGATACTGATACATTGTTCAACTCACTGGGTCATGATGTGTTTGTGGTTAAATATGACCCTTCAGGTAATGTGATTTGGACAAGAGGCACTACAGGAAGTTTCGATAACCAGGCCGTTTCAGTTGCGGTTGATAATTCAGGTAATTGTTATGTGGCAGGATTTTTTAAAACCTTGTTCCTTTATTTTGGATCAGATACATTGACAAATGCTGCTTCTAACAGTCCTGATATGTTTATTGTAAAATATGATGTTGGCGGGAATGCGCTTTGGGCTAAAAGTGCCGGGTCAATTGGTTATGAAGAGGCACGGTCAATTGCTGTTGATTCAGATGGGAATAGCTATGTTACCGGATATTTTGAAAGCTCCAATATCTCCTTTGGCGCTACTACTCTTACCAATGCAAACCCTGGAAGTCGTGATGTATTTGTTGTGAAATATGATACCGCCGGCAATGTTCTTTGGGCAAGTAGTGCGGGAGGCAACAGCATTGACGATGGGCGCGGAATTGGAGTTGATGGTTTTGGAAACAGTTATATAACCGGAACTTTTATAAGTCCGTCTATAACATTTGGTACCACAACTTTAACCAATGCCGGAGCAAATGAAGATGATTTGTTTTTAGTAAAATTTGATTCAATCGGAAATGTGGTTTGGGCAAAAAGCGCCGGAGGAACACTTGACGACCCTGTTCGTTCCATGGCAGTTGATGCTGCTGGTAACTGTTATATTACCGGATACTTTAAAAACACGACTTTAAATTTCAATACAGTTACACTCACTAATACAGTTTCGGGTGAAGATGATATTTACATTGCAAAATATGATGCAAACGGAAATGTTATTTGGGCAAAGAGTGTAGGCGGAGTAAATTCAGACAGGTCGCACGCAATTGCTTCTGATGCTTCGGGATATCTGACTGTTGCGGGATATTTTACCAGCCCCACTATTTCGTTTGGAGCATCAACACTGACCAATTCCGGCACTGGCACTTACGATTTATTTATTTCTAAACTTGATAATGTAACAAGAACAGAAGTGCTGCCAAATGAGGAATCATTTTCTATTTTCCCTAATCCAGCCGGGACCAATTTGATTATTCAAAGTTCAGTTGAAATTAACGAAGTAAAAGTTTTTGATTGTGTCGGCAGGCAAATTTTCAATTCACAATTATCAAGGCCAACAACCAGTTTCCGATTATCAACTGTTAACTATTCGGCCGGAATTTATTTTGTCGAAATTATTTCATCGAACAAAAAAGAAACCGTAAAATTTGTAAGAGAGTAAAAGTATTTCCTTCTGAAATACCAAACTTGAATGATCTAATATCAATTCTTCACAGAGCCACTCAATTATTCAACTCCCCATATAATTCCGAGTTCGTAACATACAGTGCCTTGCATATTTTTCGCAGAGTGCTGATGCGAACATGCAAACTTCTGATTTCAATGCGGCGTTGGTTTTTATCCCTTCACGAACAAATCTGTCAGAAACACTCCTGTTTCTGACGAATCCGAAACTATTTTTATTTAAGAATAGAAATTTTATTTTTCTATTTATAAAAACTGTTACACCCCCACCTTCTCCTTAATCACCTCCAACTCTTTTCCAATTTTAGTAAAAGCAGCAATGGCTTTATCGAGGTGGTGCTGTTCGTGCGCGGCACTAATCTGCACACGAATGCGCGCATTGCCCTTGGCCACCACCGGAAAGAAAAACCCGATGGCATAAATGCCTTCGGGCAGCAGTCGTTCAGAAAACTTTTGCGCCAGCACAGCATCATACAACATGATGGGCACAATGGGATGTTCGCCGGGCTTAATATCAAAACCCGCTTCCGTAATTTTTGTGCGGAAATATTTTGTGTTCGCTTCTAATTTATCGCGCAATGCAGTGGTTTCGCTCAGCATTTCCAGCACGGCAATGGAAGCGCCCGTAATACTCGGCGCCAGCGCATTCGAAAACAAGTATGGCCGCGACCGCTGACGAAGCAATTCAATAATTTCTTTTTTACCCGAAGTGAAACCGCCCGATGCGCCGCCAAGCGCCTTGCCATAAGTGCCGGTAATAATATCAATGCGCCCCATCACGCCACGATGCTCGTGCGTGCCGCGCCCGGTTTTTCCCATGAAGCCGCTCGCGTGGCATTCATCAATCATCACCATTGCATTGTATTTGTCGGCGAGGTCGCAGATTTTATCTAACTGCGCAATGGTGCCATCCATACTGAACACGCCGTCGGTAATAATTATTCTGCTTCGTGAAGTGGATGATTCTTTCAGTTTCTCTTCCAGGTCGTTCATGTCGTTGTGCTTGTAGCGAAGCCGTTGCGATTTGGTGAGGCGCACGCCATCAATAATACTTGCATGATTCAGCTCGTCGCTTATGAGCGCATCTTCTTCGCCGAACAAAGGTTCGAACACACCGCCATTGGCATCGAAGGCGGCGGCATATAAAATGGTGTCTTCCGTACCCAAAAACTCCGAAGTTTTTTGCTCCAGTGTTTTATGCAGATCCTGCGTGCCGCAAATGAACCGCACACTGCTCATGCCGTATCCATGTGTGTCAATCGCCTGCTTGGCCGCCGCAATTACTTTCGAATGCGAACTCAAACCGAGGTAATTATTTGCACAAAAGTTTAAAACGGTTTTTCCGTTCACGGTAATCTCCGCACCTTGTGGCGAGGTGATGATGCGCTCGTTCTTAAACAAGCCGTTGGCTTTTATTTCATCCAGTTCTTTCTGCAGTCTGCTTTTGATGGAATACATATTTAATTGAATCTTGAATTTGAAAAATTATTGAATCACAAATCGTATAACCGAAACTCCCTTATCGCTGATGATTTTACAGAAATAAATTCCGGGAACAGATGTGTTAAGCAGAAAAGAATTGGCGTGTTCATTCCATTCAACTAATTCAGTTTGTCCGAAAGAATTAAACACGCTGAGTTGCTTCACCTTTTCATTTCCATTAATCTGAATGGAAATATTCTGATTCAACATCACAGGATTCGGAAATAAATTAAATGAATTTTCCATCGGGAAATCAGAAACTCCTTCGCTGTTAAAACTATTGTTGTACCGGGCAATCGCCATTGATAATGGACCACAGGTTCCGTTTGCACAGGTTCGGGTGTAACCGGCCAACACAATTTTTCCGGTTGCATCCACATCCATTCCGCTGCTGCTGCTGTTATTGTTTTGTAGAAAAATATTTAAGAAGACACCATCGAGAGCAAAAACATTATCGCGGGTTCCGCTACTGTTAACCATTAACAAACAAAAATGAACGGTATCGCCCGAACCCTGATTGCCGGTAATTAAAATTCTGCCGTCGGGTAATACTTCGCTGTTCAAACTGTATTCGTCTTCGCTGTTATAAGTTAAATCATAAATGCCCCATCCGGCAGTACCGAATGAAGTATTAAGTGTTCCGTTATTTTTCAGTTTAAGAGCGGTGTAATCATAATCGTTGTTGTTATAAGTACTGCCTGTAACCACATATTCATTTCCGGTAATCACATGAATGCGCATGCCTTCATCATAATTTCCGGTGGCGCTGTTATACAAACCAATTCCGCCGGTGGCAAACGAATTATCAAGCGAACCATTTGCATTAAAACGAACAACCAATGTGTTGCGGAAAGCAGCAATGGTGCTACCGTTATTTGCTTTTTCTTTTCTGCCCGAAACAACTACTTTATTATTTCCATCCACTTTAATATCAAATGTTTCAAACCAATGATCATTGTTTCCGGTGGCAACTGTAGCGGAACCATCTGTATCAAAAGTGTTATCCGGCACTCCGCTGTTGTTTAATTTCATCACATAAAAGCTGGTAAAAAAACTGCTCCCCGTAATAAAAATATTTCCAAGCTGATCCATCGCAATCGCATTGCAGGTATAAAGCGAAGGAAACTCCTTAATTCCATTCGTACCAAAAGTGGTGAGGAAAGAACCGCCAGTAGTTATGGCTGCCACATATGGATAAGTATTGGTGCCGCCAATGTTGGTTGAAGTAGTGCCGCAGATATAAATGTTGTTGTTATACATCACCATTCCATTGATCCGCGTCGCCACTTCCATAATTGAAATGGTGATAGAACCACCGCTTCCATAAGTTGCATCCACACTTCCGTCAACATTAAACCGCTTGATTCGTGCAGCGCCATTTCCAAACGGATTGCAGCCCACAAGAATTTTTCCATCACTTTGTATAATCACATGTTCGCCCAAGCGACTGCCATCACTAACAAGCAATCCATCACTGTCAAATGTGTTATCTAAGCTACAAGGAATTTGTGCTGAAGCTGAAACGATACTGATGAACAGTAGAATTGAAATTGTAAAATTTATTTTCATGATTTTGAATTGTAGTTTATTTATATCAATGTAAATATAACGAAGGAACATATTTGTTTGTGGTAAGACGAAAAACAATTTACATTTCTTGCTCAAAATATTTTTGGGTTAATGAGTAAGAAACAAGAGAAACCACAGAAGAAAAAATATCAGCAACAAGAACCTGCATCGTTTCAGAAATGGATTTGGCTCGCAGTTATTCTGATTCTTACTTACATTTCTTTTGCCCCGTCAATGGACAATGAATGGACCAACTGGGATGACCCGGTTTATGTTTTAGAGAATCCGTTAATCACTAATCCGCATACTCCCACTAAGGATATTATCACCAAACCGGTTTCGCTCAACTATCATCCGCTTACCATGCTGAGTTTGAAATGGAATTTTAATAGTGCGAAAACTGCTCCGCATGCTTATCACTTAACCAATGTGATGCTTCACCTCATTGGCACCGCATTGGTTTTCTTTTTCATTCTGATGCTGAGCGAAAGTTTGGTGATGGCGATTTTTGTTTCAGCATTGTTTGGTGTTCATCCCATGCATGTCGAAAGTGTGAGCTGGATTTCGGAGCGGAAAGATGTGCTGTATGTTTTGTTCTTCGTGCTCGGAATGATTTGTTATCTGAAATATTTCGAAACGAAAAAAATCTTATGGATGGCAATCACCATCGTGGTCTTTATTATTTCGTGTTTATCAAAAGCAATGGCGGTTGTGTTTCCCGTTGTGTTGCTGTTGATTGATTATTTAAAAAACAGAAACCTGAATTTTAAATTAGTTCTCGAAAAAATCCCGCTCTTTATTATTTCACTCATTGTCGGCATTGCGGCATTTACCATTCAGGCAACAGATGCCATTGCGAAACCTGAAACATTCACATTCTCTCAACGAATCATGTTCGCATCCTATGGTGCGTGGTTGTATGTGGTGAAATTTTTTGTTCCGATAAATCTTTCTGCTTTCTATCCATATCCTATTACTGAAAACGGAGTTTCAGTTTCCATTGAATATTATCTCGCACCTGTTGCATGGCTTGCTGTTGCGGCAATAGTGTTTTTCTTTTTCCGGAAACAAAAACCCGTTGTGTTCGGGTTGTTATTCTACTTCATAAGTGTTGCTCTTGTGTTGCAATTTATTTCTGTTGGTAGTGCCATTGCAGCCGATCGTTACAGTTATCTTTCATACATCGGACTCGCTTATATTCTTGGTTGGCTGTTGAATCAGTTTTTTGTGAAGGGAAATAAATTATACAACATGCGGATGGTTGCCGCTTCAGTTGCTTCCGTTTGTATTTTGGTTTTTGCGTATCAAACAAATGCTAGAACCAAAGTGTGGAAGAACACCGAAACACTCTGGACTGATGTGATAGAAAAATATCCAAATCGCATTGAAGTTGCTTACAAGAACCGCGGCAATTATTATGGAAAAGAAAAAGGAATGCTGAAGGAAGCAATGGCTGATTACAAAGTTTTGCTCTCGATGAAAACCAAGGACAGCAAAATTTACAGCAACCTCGGAAATATTTATGGCCTGATGAAGAAAGGCGACAGCGCCATATGGGCCTACAATACTGCACTACAGATGGATGATAAAAATACTGATGCTTATGTAAACAGAGCAATCACTTACAGCATGGCAGGTCGATATGATTTGGCTTATCCTGATTATACAAAGGCATTGGAAATTGACCCGAACATGTTCTCAGTTTACCTGAATCGGGGTTATGCATATCTTGCTTCCAATAAATTCAATGAAGCACTTGCTGACTTTAATAGCTACATGAACTACGACACTAATAATGGTTCGTGTTATTATTACCGCGGACTTACTTACACTTCAATGGGAAATACTTCTAATGCTAAAAATGATTTCATCAGAGCGCAGTCGCTTGGATATAAAGTGGAGCAGAAATATTTGCAGTAAATTATTTTAGAAAAAAATCAAATCAGAATTTTAAAAGTATCAATTTGTATTCTGCAATCTGAAATTTGCAATCAGCAATCTGTAATTTACTTTCGCCTCATGTCCTGCTTACATCAGGAACAAATAATATGAAACCATTTCAGACCTTACTTTTCTACAAGTATGCGCGCGTTGATAATGCTGAAGCATACAAAGACGAACACCTTGCATTTTGTAAATCGCTGAACCTGATGGGTCGAGTACTCATTGGCGACGAAGGCATTAACGGTACCGTAAGCGGAACCATTGACAGTTGCAAACAGTACATGGATTACCTGAGTAACGATGCGCGCTTTGCCGGAATTGAATTTAAGATTGATGAAGAAAATGCACCGTCGTTTTCTAAAATGCATGTGCGCTACAAAAAAGAAATCGTGCACTTCGGTCAGCCCGATGTGAATGTGTGGGAAATGACCGGCAGGTATCTGGAACCCGACGAATGGCAAAAGCAAATGCACGATCCCGATACTGTTGTGATTGACATGCGCAACAAAGTGGAATGGGAAGCCGGTAAATTTAAAAACGCTGTTACATTGGATGTTGAAACCTTTCGCGATATTCCGGATCACTTAGATGAACTAGAACTATACAAGGATAAAAAAATTCTTGCCTACTGCACCGGCGGAATCCGTTGCGAGAAAGCAACCGCCTTTTTAATTCAGAAGGGATTTAAAAATGTTTTTCATCTGCATGGCGGAATCATTCGTTACGGAAAAGAAGCAGGCGGAAAAGATTTTGACGGCAAGTGTTATGTGTTCGATAATCGTTTGACGGTGGATGTGAACACCGTGAACCCTGAAATTATTTCGCATTGCCGAAGATGCAACACTACCTCAGTTCATTTTATTAATTGCGCCAATCCTGAATGCAACGAACATTTTATTTTATGTGAAACCTGTGCTACCGAAATGGAAGGAAGTTGCAGCGAAGAATGTAAATCGCATCCGCGCCGTAGAATTTATGACGGTACCGGATACTACCAAAAACACAACCAAGAATATCAAACAGAGAAGGCAAGGAAGAAGTGGATGATGGAATGAATAAATAATTTGATGATTTGGTAATTTGATGATTTGATAATGAGTTGCTGATTTATTTATCTAACTTGCATTCATCAATTCAAAAAACACTTCATCATTGACTAAAAACATTTTCATTTTCTTATTGCTGAATTTTTTTGTTGCAGAAAATTCTGTTGCACAATGTGGAAGAGATTGTAATTGGATTTTTGGGTTTCATTGTTGGTTAGATTTTTCTTCAGGAGTTCCTGTTGCAAAAGACAGTGCAATGATTGGCGCTGAAGAATCTTGCATTACAATGTCAGATACTTCCGGCAATCTTTTGTTTTATTCAAATGGTTATTCAGTTTGGAACAGGCATCACGAGAAAATGCCGAATGGCGATAGCTTAAAAATAAGTTTAGTTCTCCCCTAAATTGTGGACACAATGGGAAGTAGTAATGCTCAAGGTGTTCTTTGCTTACCATCTCCAACGAATCTCAATGTTTATTTTTTAATTTATTTTGGAAATCAGGTGGGCGCTAACTTAATGAGTAGTAAAGTTGATATGTCAGCTAATAGTGGCCTAGGTGATGTAATCGATAAGAATAAAGGTTTTTTTTCTTATCAATATTATTTGACTGAAAAAATGACTGCAACAAAACATGGGAATGGCAGAGATTGGTGGATAATTACCCCAAATATTTACGGGGATACTATGTTCGTTTTTCTTTTAACAACTCAACAAGGCCATGACACCATCATCGGGCCTATGATTGAAAGCACTGGAATAATTTCTTTTTCTTCAGGTCTTAGTCAAATGACAATTAATGATAGGGGAGATAGAATTGCAAGTGTATCAGAACATGGAGGAGTATATTTATTAAATTTCGATCGTTGCTCAGGTACAATGTCAAACCCTGTAATTTTAAGAGAGTCACTATTTCCCAATATATCAGATACATCAAGTTATTATGGATATTCGTTTTCTCCTAATGGTAGTAAATTGTATATTGCTACTTATGGTCGTGATATCTGGCAGGTGAATTTAGAAAATGAATTATATTCATGGTATAGAGTCTGGTTTAATCCAAATCCCCATATTCTTGCTGCTGTAGATTCTCTTGTTTACATACCAGCATCAATAAGAATAGGTCCTGATAACAAAGTTTACTGCTCGGTTTATCAAAGTACAAATTATCCAAATTGGAATTTGAATTATAATCAAAACATATGTTCAATTAACTCTCCTGATTCTTTAGGAGTATTATGCAATTTCACACCCTTTAATGTCAATATCGGAAGCGGAATAAAAATTATTTCAGGGGGTCTTCCAACATATGTAAACTACAATCTCGGTGCATTAGACGAAAGCATATGTGATACTCTTAACTTATCAATTCAAAATGAAAACTTAAAAACAAAAAATATTGTAAGTATTTATCCCAACCCATCCTCCAACACAATCAACATTTCCTCTTCCAGCTTATCAGGAAAATATTCTTTAAAAATTTATAGTCTTCTCGGTCAGCAAGTGAAGCAACAGGAAATTGATTTCTCTTTTGAAGGAAGCAGTAAAGTGAATATTGAATCACTCGCTTCCGGTTGTTATCAATTGATGTTGGTAAATGGAAGCAATGTGGTGAGTAAAAGATTTGTGAAGGAATAAAATTTCCTTTCTTACTTTTATTCCAGCATTAAAAGAACTTTAATTATGGATGATATTACCACTCTGAAGTCCGAGAACGAACGGCTCAATAAAATTATTGCTGTTTTACTTGATCAGATCGCTATTCTTAAACAATTTCCCGCTATTGACAGATCGGATGGAGGGCTTCCGCGTAATGATATATCCGCTGTCAGGCCTAATGATGCCAATATTTTATCTGATGTTTCCGCTGTTAATGCTAACAGTGGTATTACCCTTAACAATTTAACCGCTGACAGTCCTGTCGGCGGTAATATTATTAACAAAAACTCCTCTGTTAATTTTAAAAATGGAAAATCTGAATTCAATAAATCCGCTGACAGGTCTGACAACGGTAATATTGCAAACAATTCTGCTTCCGGCAAAGTTGTTCCAACCATTATTGAAATTACAGATGGAACCGGTTCACGCATGATATACCTGATTAAAAAGCATTTTCATGTTCGTGTACGATATAACACACTTCGTGCTATTGGTAAGGAACTTTTATTAATGCATAATAACGGATTTGCTTCGCCCGATCAGCTTCGACCATTAACCAAACTCTCGCACAGCGGATTTTCAAAACACATCATTATGCTCAGGCGCCGCGGATTAATCAGAAAAGAATCGTGGCAAAAATTTATACTCACCGATGCATCAAAAAAAATACTGAACGAAACTTTCGGAGTCTGAGAAATACATTTGAATTATGCCTTCAACTCCAGCAGCGCCACATTCTCAATGTGATGCGTGTGCGGAAACATATCAACCGGTTGCACTTTCAATAAGTCATATTTTATCGAAAGCATTTGCAGGTCGCGCGCCTGCGACGCAGGATTGCAACTAACATACACAATCCGTTTTGCTTCAGTATTCAATAATTCACGAACCACATCAGGATGCATGCCGGCGCGTGGCGGGTCGGTGATTATTACATCGGGCTTACCGTGTTCGGTCACAAACTTTTCAGTGAGTGCATGTCGCAAATCCGAAGTATAAAATTTCACATTCGATATTCCATTCAGCTGCGCATTCAACCGAGCATCACGAATGGAATCTTCCACTTGCTCAATTCCAACAACCTGTTTCACCTGTGCAGCAATGAACAGTGCAATGCTTCCCGTGCCGGTATATAAATCATAAACCAATTCATTTCCTGTCAATCCGGCAAATGAGCGAACCACTTTATATAATTCCAGCGCCTGCGTTGGGTTGGTTTGAAAAAAAGATTTCGGACTAATCTGAAATTTTAAATTCTCCATCGTCTCAATAATAAAAGCATCACCGAAATAAGTAATCACTTCCTGGTCATAAATTGTGTCGTTCACTTTTGTGTTAACGATGTAGTGCAGCGAAACCACTTCCTGAAAATTATTTTTTATTTCATCCAGCAACGGATACAACCAGTCTTCTCTCATTTCACCCACCACCACTATCACCATAAATTCTCCTTTCAGATTGTTGCGCACAATCATGGTTCGTAAAAAACCATGCTTGTTCCAGTTGTCGTAAAAGTTCATGTCATGTTTTAAGGCAAAAGCTTTTACTGCCAGTCTTATTTTGTTCGATGGTTCGGGTTGAAGAAAACATTCGTCCAAATCCAAAACAGTAGTAAAGTTTCCAGCCACATGAAAACCGAGAGCAGGTTTATACACCCTGTCTTCAGTATCTAATTCTTCCTTTGTAACCCACGCTCTGTCACCGGCTGAGTAATCTAATTTGTTCCGATAATATTTCTGATTGGCTGAACCAATGATTGGTAAAATTTCTTTTGCCTCCACCTTTCCAATCCGTTGCAATGAATCCAGAACAGATTGTTGTTTGTATTTTAATTGCGATGAGTAATCAAGGAACTGCCACTTGCAACCGCCACATGTTCCGAAGTGCTTGCAAAAAGAATCAATCCGTTCGGGCGAAGGCGAAATGAGTTTGTCAATCCGGCCCTCCATCCAGTCTTTCTTCGATTTTTGCAGTTTAATATTCACCACATCTCCCGGCACAGCACCATCAACAAACAGCACCTTATTATTTATCCGTGCAATACTTTTTCCCTCATTTGCGTAAGCGGTAATCTCAATGTTTTCTAAAATACTTCCTCTCTTTTGCTTCATCTCAAGGGTGAAAAATTTTTTCTTTAAACAAAAGGAGTTCTATAATCCTTCGGCTTAATTGTTGTTATTTGCGGGCGACAAAATAAGCGCACCGAATCCGTAATGTTCTGTTTTATTAACTATAAGCTATGTTTTATATCCACGGATGCTGTCAATCAAATTTGTATAGATTTGCCACCCTTAAAAATAACCCTCTGATAAAAACCATTCATTTATGAAGTCAATGAAATTTTCTGTAATTTTTCTTTTGCTTGCTTTTTTCATGCAGGCGCAAGCACAAACAAGTAAGCCTCTTTTCACTGTAGGAAACGAAAGCATCGGAGCCGATGAGTTTCTGAATGTTTACAAGAAGAACAATATGGGTAAAGAGATAGATTACAGCGAAGGTGCTGTGCGCGATTATCTCAATCTATATATCAATTTCAGGCTGAAGGTGAAGGAGGCCCGCGAAATGAAAATGGATACTGCCACTTCGGTAAATACAGAACTTTCTACATACCGCAGTACCCTTGCAAAAAGTTACCTGATTGATAAGGAAGTAACTGATCTACTGATAAATGAGGCTTACACCCGCCTGCAAAAAGAAATTCATGTTTCGCATATTCTAATAAAGTGCGATCAGAATGCCAGCCCGGCCGATACATTAAAAGCTTTTTTGAAATCAACAACCATTTATAACATGCTGGTTAAAGGAAAAGATTTTAACAAAATGGCAAAAGACTCATCGGGTGATCCGAGTGCAAAAGATAATGGCGGCGACCTTGGATACATTACTGCCTTGCAGGTTGTTTATCCTTTTGAAAATGCTGCTTACAATATTCCTGTCGGAAAAATGAGCAAGCCTTTCCGCACACGGTTTGGTTACCATATTATTAAAGTAATGGATGTTCGAACATCGCGAGGCACCATTCAGGTTGAACATATTTTTGTGAAGTTGTCAAAATCTTCCACTCACGATGATTCATTAAAAGCTAAAGCAAAAATTGATCAGGCATACCAGCAGTTAACTGAGGGAGGAAATTTTGAAGAGCTTGCTAAAACAGAATCAGAAGATAAAACCTCAGCAGGCGAAGGAGGAAAACTGCCTGCTTTCGGTACTGGAAAAATGGTACCCGATTTCGAAAATGCCGCATTCGCATTAAAGAATATTGGTGATTATTCAAAACCAATATTAAGCAAGTATGGATGGCACATTATAAAGCTGATTGAAAAAACGCCCTTGCCTTCATTGGATGCTTACAGAGAAACTTTGCGCAAGCAGATAGAAAAAGATTCGCGTGCAGAAGTGGCAAAAACATCATACATCAATAAAGCCAAATCAAAGTTCAACTTTACTGAAAACAAGGCAGCAAAAACAGAATTGTTTTCAAAAATGGATTCCAGCTTAATGAAAGGATTATGGAAAACGGATCTAGCTGCTGGGTTAAATAAAGTGTTGTTTACATTAACTGATAAAACACTGAGACCTGAAATTAAAAATTACAGCCAATCCGATTTAGCCGACTTCATAGATAAAAATCAGCGCAAGTACATGCAGCCGAACGATCGCGAAATAATGTTCGGAAAAATGTATAATTCATTTGTTGAATCCAGTTTAATAAGTTTTCAGGAACAGCGGTTAGATAAAGAATATCCGGCATTTGCTGATTTGATGAAGGAGTATATGGATGGAATTTTGCTGTTTGAATTAACCGATCAAAAAGTTTGGTCGAAGGCCGTGAAAGACACAACCGGATTGCGCGATTTTTATTCATTATCAAAAGACAAGTATCCCGACGAAGAAAAAATAACAATAAAAACATGCATACTTAAAGATGCAAACAGCATAGTGGCGTACAATAAATTAGCAGCAAAAGGATTGGATGATAACAGCATAAAAATAAAATTGAATAAAAAAGACAGCACCGTTTTTCGGGTGGAAACAAACACTTTTAAACGCAGTCAGTTCGACACTGAAAATTCAGGATTAGAATGGAAAACCGGTTCAACCAAAACAAATAACGGAGATAATGGAAGCTTTGAATTGCTTAAGGTAGTGTCCATAACCCCGATCATGCCAAAACCATTGGAAGAAGCTCGTGGATATGTAGTAGCGGATTTTCAGGAAAGTCTGGAGAGAAACTGGATTCAATCATTGCGCGAAAAATACCCGATTCACATAAACGAAGAAATGTTAGGCTACATTATCAAAAAGTAACTTTTGAATACCCCTGTCCGCTTACTTTTATGTATGACATTCGTTATTCATTCGTGTTCCACCATTTCAAACAAAAATGTTGAGCGTGAAAACCCAATTGCAAGAGTCTACGATAAATATTTGTATGCAACCGATTTGGAGGGTGTGGGTAAGGGTGCTGCAAAACCTGAAGACAGTGTAATCGCAGTAAAAAACTACATTGACTCATGGGTGAGGCACAACCTCATTTTGCATTATGCCGAAGAAAATATTTCAGACGAAAATGATGGTTTAGAAAAACAATTAACTGATTATCGCGAATCGTTGACTATTTTTTTTTATGAGAAAGAACTGATAAAACAAAAATTAGATACTGTTGTAAGCGAACAGGACATTAATGATTACTACAAAAAACACATAGATAATTTTGAGTTGAAAACTGCTGTTTCAAAAATGCGGTATGTTATGATTCAAAAATCAATAAAAATTAAAGTTGACTCCTCCATAGTTTGGATGAAAAAACAGAACGAAATCAATCAATCAAAACTTCAGAATTTTTGCATCGATAATGCCGTGAAGTATCAAATTTCTGATAGCTCCTGGTATTCAATTGATGAGTTGAATATTATGCTGCCATTGGAGGAAAATAATTTAGAAAACAGCCCATACAGTAAATCATTTCAAGTATTAGCCGATTCTTCTTATCAATACCTGGTAAGTTTTGACGATTTAAAGTTGAAGGGGAATGTGGCGCCCATTCAATATGTTCGAACAGATATTGTTAGTATCATTTTGAATAAACGCAAACTTGATTATCTGAGCAATATTCACAATAGCATTTACGACGACGCGTTACTAAACAAAAAATTTGAAACCTACTAATATGCGAATCATCATTACCTTTTTATTCAGTGTTTCGGTATTAACTACTTCGGCGCAAAAAGTGGTCGACAAAATTGTTGGCGTTGTAAATGATAAAATTATTTTATTATCTGATATTGAATCGCAAAGCCAGCAATACATACAAGAATACGGGGCGGAACTTCCTGCCAATATGAAATGTGAATTACTTGATCAGTTATTGATTCAAAAATTATTGCTTGCTCAGGCAATTTTAGATAGCGTGGAAATTGCCGAAGAAGAGGTGGATAATGAATTGGATAAACGGATTCGGTATTTCAGCAACATGACCGGTGGTATTACTAAGCTGGAAGAATATTATGGAAAATCAATTGTGGAAATTAAAGACGAATTCAGAACCGAGATCCGCGACCAAATGCTTTCATCAAGAGAACAACAAAACATTATTGGCGATGTCAAAATAAATCCATCAGATGTAAAAGTTTTTTTCAATACTATCTCTTCAGATAGTCTTCCGTTTTATGATGCCGAAGTTCAGGTGGGTCAAATAATTTTTAAGCCAAGGGTTATTCCTGAAATGAAACAATTTGCCATTGATAAAATTACCGAGTTACGCAATCGCGCTTTAAAGGGAGAAGATTTTGCGACACTCGCCAGTTTGTATTCCGAAGATCCGGGATCAGTGGATAAAGGAGGCGCATTGGATTTTGTTAACCGCGGCGAATTAGACCCGAATTTTGAAGGTGCTGCATTTTCATTAAAAATTCCCGGTGATATTTCACCAGTAGTTGAATCGACTTTTGGTTATCACATTATTCAATTGATTGAACGGAGAGGTGAGCGTATTAATGTCCGACACATACTGATAACTCCGAAAACAACTTCGTTTGATTTAACAAAAGCAAAATCGCGCGGTGATACTGTTTACCAAAAATTATCAGCGGGTCAAATTTCTTTTAGCGATGCTGTAAATAAATTTTCGGAAGACGAAGACAGTAAAAATAACGGAGGTATGCTGGTAAATAATAACAGTGGAAATACTTTTTTTACCATTCCTGATTTAGGAGATAATGATAAGAGCCTGGTTTTTACCATCGATAGTTTAAAGGCCGGTGAATTTTCGAAACCGGAATTATTCAGAGATAAAGATGGCAAAATGATGTACCGTATTGTATATCTGAAAACAGAATCGGTTGCCCATAAAGGAAATATGAAGGATGATTACGACAAATTTCAGGCAGCCGCGCTCTCGCAAAAACAAGCCGCTGTTTTTTCAGAATGGGTGAAAGAAAAAATTGCCCGCAGTTATACATTCATTGATCCGCAATTTATTGATTGTGATACCATGACCAAGTGGAAACAAAATTCTCAAAAACCATGATGCAATATAAATCAGACGCAGAAGCTATTGACGGACTTGCTGCACATGTTAAACAACTGAAAACCGAAATCAGTAAAGTAATTGTTGGCCAGAACGAAGTAGTGGATTTAGTGCTTACATCCATCCTGTGCGACGGTCATAGTTTATTGGTTGGTGTTCCCGGATTGGCAAAAACGCTTTTGGTAAAAACCATTGCCGATGTGCTTGATCTTTCCTTCAAGCGCATACAATTCACCCCCGATTTAATGCCGAGCGATATTACCGGCTCTGAAATTCTAAATGAAAACCGTCAGTTTCATTTTAACAGAGGTCCGGTTTTCTCAAACATTATTTTGGCCGATGAAATAAACCGAACACCTCCTAAAACTCAGGCAGCTTTACTGGAAGCCATGCAGGAACGGTCAGTCACATATGGCAACACCACACATGCGCTCGACAAACCATTTTTTGTTTTAGCCACACAAAATCCAATTGAACAGGAAGGAACCTATCCATTACCTGAAGCCCAGCTTGATCGGTTTATGTTTAATATTATTCTTACTTATTTGAATTTTGACGATGAAGTGCAAATGGTGAAGAGCACCACCACGAACATCAAACCAGAATTGAAAAAAATATTATCGGCACACGATATACTTTTTTATCAGCAGCTTATTCGCAAAATTCCGGTAGCTGATAATGTGTTGCAATATGCTGTAAACCTTGTACACAAAACCCGACCAAACACTTCAGCCGGTTCTGCAAAAGCAACTCAGTACTTGCAGTGGGGAGCAGGGCCACGCGCATCGCAATTCTTAGTGCTGGGTGCTAAGTGTCATGCCGCAATAAATAATAAATATTCACCTGATATTGAAGATGTGAAGGCAATTGCTGCCCCTATTCTTCGTCACAGAATTGTACGCAATTACAAAGCAGAAGCAGAAGGAATAGAAACTGACAGCATAATTAAAGAGCTTTTACAGTAGAGCTTTTCTGTTTTGTCGAGTTTCAAATTGTTAATCAAGTATTCAGGTTCTTTATATTGAATTCATTTGAAAATTAAAAAAGGGCTTGCAATTGCAAGCCCTTTTCAATTTATAGTCAAATTATTTTTTAAAGATTAATCTTCAATACCATTCCCGGTTGCAGGTGCGACCATTTGAATGGTGAGTTGGCTGCTTTTATTTCAGCTACGGTTACACCGCTGTATTTATTAGCAATTGTCCAAAGTGAATCACCTGATTTTACTTTGTAATATATAGTTTTTGAACCGGAAGTATTCGAAGTTGAAGTAGTACTTGTTGAAGTAGTGGTTGGCTTGGTTGTGGTGGAGGTTGCTGTTGTAGTTTTTGTTCCACTTGCTGATTTCGATTCACTGTAACCATTGCCGCTATAAATTTTTATTTTTTGCCCGGGATAAATCATATTGTTATGAATCACATTCCACGATTTTAATTGAGTAACCGTGCATTTGTTTCTTGAAGCAATTAATCCCAAAGATTCGCCGCTACGAACAGTGTGTACATAGTAATTTCCTTTTACACCATTGTAGGAAGTATAATTTTTTACCAATGAATTTTTTGAAGCACTGATAATTGAATCTTTCATGGAATCGTAAACACAATATTTATCTGACGGAAGTTTTAATGCATACGGCTCATTAAACGCAGGAATAATATTGGTGCGTAATCCAGGATTTAAAAACTTCACCAGATCAACACTCAGGTTGGTGTACTTAGCCACTTGCTCACAACTTAGTTTTTCATACACATCTATAGTAGAAATTTCGCAAACCGTTTGTTCGGGCTCTTTCACCTGTAAATCATGCGCATAATAAAAATTCATTACATACATGGCTGCAACAAATGCCGGAACATATCCACGGGTTTCTTTTGGCAAGTACTTGCTGATTGACCAGAAATCCATTTTACCACCCGAGAGATTGATTGCCTTGTTCACATTTCCAGGGCCACAGTTATAGGAAGCAATGGCTAAAAACCAATCGCCATAAATGTTGTATGAGTTTTT
>CAMDOA010000053.1 GCA_945903305.1 Chitinophaga pinensis | reverse complement strand
AGCGGAAATAATATCACTTGTACAATTAACGAATACGATGGTGCTTTGTTAGAAACTTGCATTTACTCCTTTACCGGACCTAAGCAATAATTAATTTTTCAACAATTTATTCGAAAGGCTGCCTCAAATTTTTGAGGCAGTTTTTTTTTTGCAAAAATGCGGTTCAATTACATAGCCAAAAGCAAATAATTTTAAAATTCTACTTGGTTGGTCAACAGGAAATTTCAGTTCAGAATTAATAAATATTGATATGTATAAAAGCCCTTGCTTTCTTATTTGTCATTAAGCGGAATTAAATTAGGTTTGCCGCTCCTAAAAAAAACAGGCTTTGGCAAAAGCAAAATTCGGAAAGAAGGAATATTTACAATGGTATGAAATCATGCTTCGCATTCGTCGCTTTGAAGAAAAGGCGGGGCAATTGTATGGCATGCAAAAAATTCGTGGCTTTTGTCATTTATATATTGGACAAGAAGCTGTTGCCGCCGGAACCGTTTCAGCACTGCGTCAACAAGATCCAATGATTACTGCCTATCGTGACCATGGTTTAGCATTGGCTAAAGGAATAAGCGCTGACTCATGTATGGCCGAGCTTTACGGAAAAGTTACGGGATGCACAAAAGGAAAGGGCGGCTCCATGCATTTTTTCAGTAAGGAACATTTTTTCTTTGGCGGTCATGGTATCGTAGGAGCCCAAATAGGATTAGGAGCCGGAATCGCCTTTGCTGAACAATATAGAGGCACTGATAATGTATGTATTTGTTTTTTTGGTGATGGTGCGGCACGACAGGGAATATTGCACGAAACATTTAACATGGCCATGATGTGGAAATTGCCGGTGATATTTGTTTGTGAAAATAATTTTTATGCCATGGGTACTTCCATTGAGCGATCGAGCAATGTGGCCAATATTTCGCAATTGGGGCTTGGTTATAATATGCCTTCAGCCATAGTAGATGGAATGAAGTGCGAAGAGGTACATGAAGCAGTTGCAACTGCCGCCGAGCGTGCACGCAAAGGTGATGGACCAACTTTTTTAGAAATTCAAACTTATCGTTACAAAGGTCATTCGATGAGCGACCCGGCAAAGTACCGCAGCAAGGAAGAAGTAGAAGAATACAAACAAAAAGATCCGTTGGAAACTACACTTGCTACAATTTTTGAAAAGAAACTTGCTACGCAGCAAGAAATTGATGCTATTGGAGAAAAAATTCATGCAGAGATTGAAGCTTGTGTAAAATTTGCCGAAGAATCTGAATATCCTGATGTCGCCGAATTATTTACTGACAATTATTCTGAAGCAGATTATCCATTCATACTATCTTGATAAAAAAATTTTAACAAACAATAAAATGACCGACAAAAAACAAGAACAAATACTCGACATAGGAGGCACCTACTCAAAATTTGAGCACTGGATTAACGAAAATAAAACAATGCTTACTGTAGTAGTAGGCGGACTGTTTCTGGTAGTGGCCGGATACCTTGGATTTAACAAATTGTATCTCGAACCAAAGGAAGATGAAGCGCAGAATCAAATGTTTGTGGCTCAGAAATATTTCGAAAAAGATTCGTTGAATCTGGCTTTGAACGGCGATAAAAACTATCCCGGATTTTTGAAGATTATTGACGATTATAAATGGACCAAGGCCGCCAACCTTTCGCATTATTATGCCGGAGTAATTTATTTAAAGCAAGGCAAGTTTGATGATGCTATTTCGCACCTCGAATCATTTAGCGGAAAAGATATTCTTGTTTCCGGAATGGCTTTAAACTGCCTGGGCGATGCTTACAGCGAAAAAGGAGATATGGAAAAGGCAATTGATAATTATAAGAAGGCAGCTTATAACCACGAGAATGAATTAACCACACCTGTGTTTTTAAAGAAAGCCGGAATGCTGATGGAAAAAACGGGCAAGAAAGAAGAAGCTGTAAAAATGTATCAGGAAATAAATGATAAATATCCGAAGAGTACTGAGGCGCGCGATATTGATAAATACATTGCCCGCGCTCAAGGTTGATTTTTTGTAAAAATTTATTTAAAAGCTGACTGATTTTTTCAGTCAGCTTTTTTTATGTTGAACGGGTACTGAAAATTAATATACCTTTCTCTACTAAAATTATTTTAATGAATGAAAGAAAAACAATTCTCATTACCGGAGCCGCTGGAAATTTAGGAACTTCTGTTGTAGAAAAATTTCTGGATGAAGGATACTTTGTCATTGCAACTGCTCAACATAAAAATGACATTCCGGAAAAAGAAAATTTAGAAGTGGTGGAGTTAAATGTGTTCGATGAAAAAGCATGTCGTGATTTTGTGGATGAACTGATAAAAAGATATTTGCACATTGATGCAGCCGCATTATTGGTTGGTGGTTTTGCCATGGGGAAACTGGAAGAAACCACCGATGAAAGTTTACAGAAAATGATTCAGTTGAATTTTTTATCGGCATTTCATTTAGTTGCTCCGCTCTTCGCACATTTTAAAGAAAATAAATCAGGAAAAATTATTCTGATGGGCGCAATGGGTGCATTGAATCCCGCTGCCGGAAAAAATATGATGGCATACAGTTTATCAAAATCATTGTTGTTTCAGTTCAATGGTTTGCTGAATGCCGCCGGACAAGATTTGAATGTAAACTCATTGGTCATTGCACCATCAACCATTGACACTCCTCAAAACAGAACCGCCATGCCCAATGCTGATTTCAGCAAGTGGAATAAACCAGCTGACATTGCTGCTTTGTTATTTGAGTTTTGTGAGGGGAGTAGGAGTGATGAAGTAATAAAGCTTTAGTTCAAGCAGGGTTACTTTAATAAGAACCCAGCGTTTACTATACGCAGGGTTCACTTCGTTTAAACCTGCTGAGACAAATAATTTTCAATCATTCAATTTTCAATCCTTCAATCAATCATTTTTCTTCCCGTTAAATGGATTAAAACTTCGGCGTGTCATTTCTACTCCAGTTGCTCGTTTTATTTTATCGCTGCCGAACCGCTTGCGCATTTTATCCATCGCCTGGTACAGTTGAATCAGCTGCGAAGAATCTTCGAACAAATTAATCTGGTAACCACCCGCCACTAAGTGACTGAAGCGCACGCCAATCAACCGGATGAGCATGCGGCGCTCATATAGTTTCTCAAACAATTCTTTCACACGCGGAATCAGGTGATGGTCGCAGTTGGTGTAAGGCACGCGCAACTGCACCGTGTGTGTATCGAAATTGGAGTAGCGCAGTTTCACTGCTATACAGGCAGCGAGTTTTTCTTCCTTGCGTAACTGATAAGCCAGTTTCTCGGTCATGCTCACGAGCGTGGCTTTCAGAAAACTGATGTCAATAGTATCGCTGTCAAAAGTTTCTTCGGTGCTGATGCTCTTGCGTTCGTTGTAGGGTTCAACGGGCGAAGTATCAATGCCGTTTGCTTTTTTCCAGATGGAAATCCCGTTGTCGCCGAGCACACGCTGTAACAGTTCGCGCGGCATTTGCTGCAGTGTTAAAACTTTTTGCACACCCATGCTGTGCAGCAGGTGCGCAGTCTTCTCGCCAATCATCGGAATTTTTTCCACGCGCAGCGGAGCCAGAAAAGATTTCTCATTACCGAAATCAATTTTTAGTTGCCCGTTGGGTTTCGCTTCGCCTGTGGCAACTTTACTTACCGTTTTGTTTTCTGATAAGCCAAATGAAATGGGCAATCCGGTTTCGTGTGTAATTTTTTTTCGCAGCTCGGTTGCCCATTGATAGCAGCCGAAAAATTTATCCATGCCGGTGAGGTCAATGTAAAATTCATCAATCGAACTCTTCTCATATAACGGCACACCATCACGAATAATATCGGTTACCATTTCAGAGTACTTGCTGTACTGTTCGTAATCGCCACGCAACACCACGGCTTCGGGGCACAGCCGCCGCGCCAGTTTCATTGACATGGCGGAATGAATACCATACTTGCGTGCTTCGTAGCTGCACGATGCCACTACGCCACGATCGCTGCTGCCGCCAATGAGCACCAGTTTTTTTTTCAACTCCGGATGTTGCAGGCACGATACCGATACGAAGAACGAATCGAGGTCCATGTGTACAATATTGCGCGAAGGAGTGAGGAGCATGGTAGAAATTAATTTGCCGGAAACGATTTACTAATTATTTTTGGCTGTAATAAAAACAAATATAAGATTGTAATATAGACAAAAGAAAAAAACAGTGAAGAACTAATAATCAAAAGTGATAAATTAAAACGCGCAACAAATAAACCGAAACCATAAAACAGAAACCCATAACTAAAAAATGTTTTTCAACTCCAACATAAAATTTCTCCGCAACCGAAAAGGATTAACACAGGAAGCTTCCGCAGCAGAAATAAAACTGAGTCGCTCTACTTTGAACAGCTATGAAAACGGAAGTGTGGTGAACCCGACACTCGAAGCATTGCAATTGTTTTCCGATTATTATAAAACCTCCATTGACACACTCATTCGTGTTGACCTATCAAAACTTTCAGTAAGTAAACTGGATGAAATGGAATCGGGCAACGACACTTTTATTCGTGGCTCGAAACTGCGTGTGCTGGCAACTACTGTGGATGAAAAAAATAAAGAGAACATTGAAGTGGTTCACCTGAAAGCTGCAGCAGGATACAAGAATGGTTATGCCGACCCTGATTACATAAAAAAATTGCCTTCGTTTCAATTACCGATTTTATTCAATGACAGAAAGTATCGCATGTTTCAAATCAGTGGCGATTCCATGTTGCCGATACCCGATAAGAGTTATGTGATTGCAGAATATTTAGAAAACTGGTTCGAGATAAAAGATGGTAGTGCGTATGTAATTCTCACACGCGATGAAGGCATTGTTTTTAAAATCGCCATCAATCAAATTAAAAAAAAGAAACGAATGATTCTGCATTCGCTCAATCAGTTTTACAAACCATATGAAATAAATGTGACTGATGTGCGTGAAATGTGGAAGTTCTGCAACTTCATCAGTAACGAAATACCATACCCAGCATCGCGGGATGAATTATTAAAATCTATTTCAGTAATTGAATACGAAGTCGGCATGATGAAACAACAACTCGGATAATTACGATTTAAGTTATTTATTTTTTATTCGGTTAAACAAAAAATATATTATCAGTTTTGATATTAAACCGCATCCTGCAGTTTAGCATTGTCATTCAGCATCTCAGTCACATATTTAAAAATATCCTCTCGACCCATTTGAGTATTGGCCGATGAAATAAAAATAGGAGGAAGATTTTCCCAGGATTCTGCTAATCGCTCTTCGAACATTTTTTTGTGATTTGCAATAACATCTTTGCCCACTTTATCGGCTTTAGTAAATACAATCGAGAATGGAATTTGCCATTCACCAAACTGATTAATAAAATCCAAATCAATTTTCAGCGGTTCGTGTCTGGCATCAATCAAAATAAAAGTATTCAGCAGTTGTTCTCGTTTTTGTAAAAAATCTGCAATCATTTTTTTCCAGGTGTGCTTTTCTTTTTTCGATACTGCGGCAAAGCCATATCCCGGCAGATCAACAAAATAAAACGAATCGTTAATTAAAAAGTGATTTATTGATTGTGTTTTTCCCGGCCGCCCCGAAACTTTTACAAGGTCTTTTTTATTCAACAACATATTTATGAGCGACGATTTCCCCACATTGCTTCGTCCGATAAATGCATATTCAGGTAATTTTCCGGTCGGACATTGTTCCACAGTTTTAAAACTTCCTTTAAATAATGCTGACTTAATTATCATAAACGAAAAAATTTGATTGGCGAATGTAGATGGAATGAAAGTAATTTGCGCTCAATGAATAAGCAAGTACTACCTTATGTGGAATTAGGAATGGAGAAAAAGGAGCAAGTGACTAAAATGTTTAACAGCATTGCTTCCCGTTACGATATGATGAACAGCCTGCTTTCATTTGGTATTTATAACTATTGGAAATGGAAATTAGTAGCGGAACTGAAACAAGATAAACCAAAACTGATTTTAGATGTCGCCACAGGTACAGCTGACATTGCCATCGCTTTACTTAAATTGAATCCGGAAAAAATTATCGGCGGCGATATTTCAGCTGCTATGATTGCTTCTGGCGAAAAGAAAATTACACAATTGGCGGCTCCGAAAAAAATTGAATTGCAAATAGCCGATGCAGAACAGTTACCTTTTTCAAACAATATGTTTGATGCTGTTACCGTTGCATATGGAGTTCGGAATTTTGGTAATTTGGAATTGGGATTAAGCGAAATGTTTCGGGTGTTGAAACCTGCAGGTAAAGTAGTGATTCTGGAATTCAGCAAACCCCGCAATAAATTCATTAAACGGTTTTTTAATTTTTACTTTAACAACATTTGCCCGTTGCTTGGAAAATTAATTACCGGCAATAAATCAGCATACACTTACCTGCCGGCATCGGTAAAAGTTTTTCCTGATGGAGAACAGTTTGAAAATATTTTGCAATCAGTTGGATTTTTAAAAACAAAATGCACCACACTATCATTCGGCATTGCCACTTTATATACCGGTTACAAATCCTGATTTTGTTCCTGTTGCTTTCAACTACCTTGAAAGTAAAAGCGCAATATTCTATCAGAGAACATGATGATCAAAACATGTCGCGCAAATTTCATTTTGGGGTGGCGCTTGGGTATAATAAAAGTGATTATAAAATAACACTGGATTCAAATTTTATAGTTCAGAAAAATATTCTGAATGTGCAACCCGTAAAAGGGCCGGGTTTTAATTTGGGTATTGTAACTGATTATCACCTCGGACGATATATTGATTTGCGGTTAATTCCTGCTCTGTCATTTGGAGAAAAAAATTTAAAATTCACCCAAAAGGACAGTATAGATCCTGTTTTTAAAAAAATTGAAAGTGTGTATTTAGAATTTCCTTTTCTTATAAAATATAAATCGAAGCCATACAAGAATTCAAGAATGTATGCCATTGCTGGATTTAAATATAGTATCGATATGCAATCGAATGCCACAGCACGGCGGGCCGAAAATTTAATTAAAGTAAAAAAAGATGATTATTTGTTTGAATACGGAATAGGCATTGAATTACATATGCCTATGGCTATTGTGGCTCCGGAAATAAAAATTTCTTATGGCCTTACAAATATTTTACAAAACGACGATTTGTTAATTTACTCTTCCGTGTTAAGCCGGCTTCGAACACGAACATTTTTATTTACCATACATTTAGAAGGATAATAACAAGCGGATAAAAAAATTATTTTGCTGAATCCATTTTCGCCTGAATTTCTTTGAAAATTTCATCCGGCGTTTTTCCAAGATTTTCTAATTCCAATTTAACATCGTGCGCCATCTTTTCATTTTCATGGGCATACTTCCTCAAATACAACTCATATTTTTCTTTAGCTTTGGCTAAATCCATTGTGAGATTAGCATAAATAAAACCCTGCATAAAAACACTCATGCCGGCTTCTTTTGAATCAGCATAATCTTTTAAAAGTTTATCCAATGCCGTTAATGCCTCTGTGTATTCTCCACGGCTTTGATGAATGCGTGCCAGCTCAAATAAATATTTAGCATTCTGTTTGTCATCAGGATATTTCAGGGTGAAATCAGATATGTTTGTTTTTAACCGAAGCAGTTGCAGCGGATTAGCGCTCAGCGTCATGTTATGCGATAAACTGTCTATTTGCTTATTGATAAGTTCAGCCAGATTATCTTTTTTACCACAAGAGGTGGCAGCTAAAACCCACAAACTCAACACTAGTAACATTAATTTCCCCATGAATTTGAATGCTTTTTAAAAAAACTGTTTCAGCAAAAATAATGGAACAACCATTAGTTCCGGTTAATTTCATATACACGGTAATGTTGATTTACATTTTTTTTATAATTGAATTGTAGTTTATTTCAAATTTGAATTTAATAACTCAATCGTGTTTTAAATTTTTATCGGCAATTTATTTATTTAAAAAATAAAACTATTTTTCGACCACAAAAAAACTCCATGCGCACTTTAAAATTTATCGGACTCGGGTTAGTAAGCATCGTAGTTCTGTTGTTAGTTATTTCTTTTTTTCTTCCTGCCAAAGTGCATGTTGAACGAACCATGATTATCAATGCAAAACCGGAAGCAGTTTTTAATATGGTTAATGATTTAAAAAACTGGAATAGCTGGTCGCCGTGGAACAGAATTGACACTGCCATGAAAATTACTTACGGTGAAATATCTGAAGGAAAAGGTGCTTCATATTCATGGACCTCAAATCATAAGAATGTTGGAAACGGCGATTTGAAAATATTGGAGAGTATGCCGTTTGAATCAATAGCTGTTGAACTGAATTTTATGGGGCAGGGAACGGCGTTGGGTGGTTATAAATTTGAACCGGAAGGCGAGAAAACAAAAATGACCTGGTCGATGGATAGTGATATGGGTATGAACCCGATTGGAAGATTTTTTGGACTTTTCATTGATAAAATGGTAGGTCGTGATTTTGAAAAGGGTTTAAAAAATATTGATAGCGTTCTTTCTGCAATGCCGGTTATTCCTGAAATCGTTTATACCGTTGAAACTACAACAGTAACCGCATTGCCCTGTTTAACTATTCTTGATTCAGCTGACATAACTGATATGCAGGCAATAGGAACCAAGTATGGTGAAATGTATTATGAAATTGGAGATTACATGGCTAAAAATAAATTAAAAATGACAGGTGCTCCATTTGGAATTATGGTGAAAACAGATGGCGAAAAATATATTTGGGAAGGAGGTATACCAACCGATAAATTAGGAAAATCATCAGGAAGAATTGTTGCAAAAAATACTTATTCAGGTGATGTAGCTATGGTAAAATATTTCGGCTCTTATTCTAAAACAGAACCTGCATGGCAGGCTGCATTCAAATGGGTTGCTGAAAACGGAAAAACTCAAAACGGAAATCCGTGGGAGGTTTATATTTCAGACCCGGGCACCGAAAAGGATACCGCAAAGTGGGAGACAGATATTTATATTCCAATAAAATAATTTCAATGATCCTATATTGTTGAAGTTTTATAAACCTTGTTGAAATAATTTTAATTCTAAATATTTTATTGAATTGGAAGATGGTCTTTATCTAAAAAATTTCAAGCGGTTTCAACTTAGTTATGCTATATTTCAATTAATTAATAATTGACGAAATGGAAATATTTTATTGTCCTGAATTAGTTAAGGGAATGTGTGTTCTCAATGAGGAGGAATCCTATCACTGCATAAAAGTTCTTCGGCATGTTGATGGAGATGAAATAAATATAATTGATGGTGCGGGAAAATTTTACAGCGCAAGAATTATATCAGCGCATAAATCGAATTGTGGTTTTGAGATAATAAAAAAATGGGACGACGAAAATATTTCCATTTCAAAAATTCATTTGGCCATTTCGCCAACAAAAAATTTAGACCGCATTGAATGGTTATTGGAAAAAGCAGTCGAAATAGGAGTGCACGAAGTTTCTTTTATTGAATGCGAACACAGCGAAAGGAGAAAAATAAATTTGGAAAGACTCAAACGGATTTGTGTGAGTGCCATGAAGCAAAGTCAGAGAGCAATGCTACCTAAATTGAATGAATTGATTTCGATTAATGAATTTCTAGTTAAAAATTCAAAGGGCAACGAGAAAAAATTTATTTGCCATTTAGGTGAAAATAAATCTCAGCTTTCTGGAGTTTATCAGAAAGGGCAAGATGTAATTGTTTTAATTGGACCTGAAGGAGATTTTTCAAATAACGAATTAAGTTTGGCAGCAGAAGCGGGTTTTACAGAAGTTATTCTTTGTAAAAACCGATTAAGAACTGAAACAGCTGCACTCGTTGCAATTATTCAGTTAAATTATATCTCTCAATCTTAATTTATTAATTACCCAAACGCAACATAAATTTACTGAATCAATGAAACAAAATTCCTTATTCTCCCTGCTCCTAATAACCGTTATTTCATTCTCGGCACATGCATCTGCACCTACTATTCAATTGGCATTGTTAAAATATAGTGGCGGTGGCGATTGGTATAACGATGTTCATTCACTGCGCAATCTGGCTCGGTTCTGCAATCAGAATATCGGAACCAACCTAAGCGAAGAATACGCAACTGTAGAGCCCGGGAGTCCAGATGTTTTTAATTATCCTTTTATATATATGACCGGTCACGGCAATGTGGTTTTCAGTATGGAGGAAGCCCAAAACATGCGCACTTATTTAACCGGCGGCGGATTTCTTTTTATTAACGATGATTTCGGTTTAGATCCTTTCATCAGAAAGGAAATGAAAAAAATATTTCCGGAATTGGATTTTGTGGAGTTGCCGTTTTCGCATCCTGTATATAAACAGAAATTTATTTTTCCAAACGGATTACCGAAAGTGCACGAGCACGACGATAAAGTTCCTCAGGCATTCGGGTTGATATTCGAAGGACGGCTGGTGGCTTTTTATAATTTCGAATGCGACCTTGGCGATGGTTGGGATGATGTGCACAGTGATTCCAATGAACTTCGCAATAAAGCATTGCAAATGGGCGCCAACATTATTCAATATGTTTTTGGCATTAATGGATAACTGTTTTATACAACTGATTGCCATCAAATTCAAAATAGAACTATGCCGGAACTTGTTTGAAAAATTTGAATCCAGAATTTTAGATAACTACTGTAAGTGATTATTCCGACCGCTGCAGCAATCCGGCATTTAAACTTTTTGATGCTTTGGCTCCCAGCTCTTTTATTTTCTCTGAAGTTTTCACCAGATTACCATTGCCATCAGTTAATTTTTTCATGGCATCACTATATCCGGCTTTGCTCTGGTCTATTTTTTTTCCAATGTCAATCAAATCATCAGTGAAGCCAACAAATTTATCGTAGAGTGCTCCACTTAATCTGGCAATCTCCAATGAATTATTGTTTTGTTTTTCCTGCTTCCAGATGCTGGCTATTGTTCGCAACACTGCCCATAAAGTGGAAGTGCTTACAATCACAATGTTCCGTTCAAAAGCCTCGTTCCATAAATTTTGTTCGTTCGAAACCGCTAAGTTGAAAGCCGGTTCAATGGGCACAAAAAGAATTACATAATCCAAGCCATCTAAATCATACAACTGCTGGTATTTTTTTTCACTCAAACCTTTCATATGATTTTTTAACGAAAGAATGTGTTGTGTTAAATATATTTTACGATCGTCATCATTATCAGCAGCGCAATACAAATCATAGGCGATGAGCGACACTTTTGAATCAATGATTACACTTTTTTCTTCCGGCAATTTCACCACCACATCGGGCTGATATCTTTTTCCTTCGTCGTTGGTAAAACTTTCCTGCGTAAAATATTCGCGGCCTTTTACCAAGCCTGATTTTTCCAATATGCTTTCCAGAATCATTTCGCCCCAATTGCCCTGCAATTTTGTTTGCCCTTTCAAAGCGTTGGTCAGGTTGCTTGCTTCCTTATTTAATTTCTGACTGAGCTCAAATAAATTTTTTATTTCTCCCTTCAAAGTATTCCGTTCGGCTGATTCAGCTTTGTATGCATCGTCAACTTTCTTTTCAAATTCCTGAATTCTTTCTTTCAATGGATTTAAAATGATATCGAGATTTGTTTTGTTCTGCTCGGTAAATTTTTGCGACTTCTCTTCCAGAATTTTATTGGCGAGGTTTTCAAATTCTGTTTTCAGTTTCTGATTTAATTCTTCCAGTTGAATTTTCTGTTCGCTCAATCGCTGATTGAGATTTGCATTTTCATTTTGTGTAGAAGAAAATTGATTGTTCAATCGCAATACTTCTTCGGTGCTCTGATTCAATTTTGTGTGCAATTGTTCCAATTGCGAGCGAACCTCATTGGCTTGCTGTTCAGCCAAAGCTTTAGAAGTTATCAGTTCATTTATATTTTTTGAAGAAACAGATTTTGAATAAAACCATCCGATTGCAGCTCCGGCAACAACTCCAACGAGTAAAAAAATAATTTCCATGAAATGCGAATTAAAGTTTAAATATAATTAAAAGCAAGGAAGGAGTTTTGATGCAAAATTATCACCACTAAGTCACTAAGTACACTTAGAATCACTAAGAATAATTTATTAAGTACTGAAAAACTCAGCGCACCTTAGTGTACTTAGTGCCTTTGTGGCGAAATCTATCGGTTCCAAATTCCCCAACTCTTATCGGCCTGCAATTCCAGCATCCGCAAACCATTTGAAACTTGTGCACCTTTTTCTTTTCCGTTTTTCATAAACAAAGTTTCGGCAGGATTGTAAACCAAATCGAACAACAAATGTTTTGCAGTAATTGCTGAATAAGGCAAAGGAGGGAATGATTTTTCATTTGGAAACATGCCGAGTGGAGTGCAGTTGATGATTAGTAAATTTTCTGAAATTATTTTTTCTGTGAGTTCATTCCACAACAAATCTCCTTTCGATTTATCGCGCGCTACTGATTTGAAATTGATTCCTGATTTCTTTAAAGCATATTTTACCGCTCGGGATGCTCCACCCAATCCAAGTACCAATGCATGTTCGTGTTTTGATTTCATCACTTCATTCAAAGCAATCTGAAAACCATAGGCATCGGTATTGAACCCGTTTAATTTATCGTTCTCCACTTTCACACAATTCACTGCGCCAATTTCCTTTGCTTCGTCACTCAATGAATCAAGTAACGAAACCATTTTTTCTTTATAAGGAATGGTGACATTGAAACCGCTGAGATTTTTTTCTTTCACCAATGCACGAATCTGTTTTAAATCTTCAAGGGGAAAAGCAGCATAAGTTGCTTCAATATTTTCCTTCAAAAATTTTTGCTTAAAATATTCAGGGCTGAATGAATGAGCTAGCGGAAAACCGATGACTCCGTAATTCCTCATTGATAAAACAACTATGCGGGAGGATTCAGAAAATGCAACAAAGTATCGCCTCTCAATCCAAGTCGTAATGTTTCTAATGGCAAAATTTCAGCTGGAGAAATATTTCCGAGGTTTACATTGGCGCCGGCTAGTTTTATAAACCAAACCTGTTGTGCTTTAGCAGGAGCTTCCCAGATAATATTTTCACCGGGTATCTGCCATAAAATTTCTTCTACCAATCCACTGCGCACTTCACCGGTGCCACGATAGATGCCTACATTTCCACCTTCGCGTGCTTCAGCAATTACTTTCCATGCGCCTGCCTCCAATTCACTTTTCATCAATTCAATCCACTTGTAAGGTGGTATAATTTTCAATTCATCTTTAGACCCAACTTCTGATAAAACAGTTTTTGATTTTGAAAGTGTGTGGATGTACTTGCATTTTTCTTCGTGCGGCAATTCAATGCTTCCATCAGAAACTTCTACATAATCTATTTTGAATTTATCCATCAACCGTAAATAATCTTCAAACTGATTTCGGATAATGAAGCACTCCATTAAGGTGCCACCGAAGTAAACCGGAATTCCTGCGCTGCGATACACTGCTAACTTATTTTCGAGGTGCGGTGTTACATACGCACTGCCAAAACCAAGTTTAATAATATCAATGTACTGCTCTGCTACAGATACAAGGTCTTCGGCTTCGCGCACGCTCAATCCTTTATCCATTACCATTGCCAATCCGGTTTTGCGTGGCTTGCCTGTGCGCTCCGGTAAATTTTTTAATTCAAAGTTCATAGGAAAAGTTTTCTCAGGTGTAAATATCAATAATACTCAGCACCTCGTTATCAATTTTCATTTCGGGCATCAGCCGGAAAAATAATTTGCTTTTGTTTTTATCAGCAAACAAAGTCTGACTCAATAATTCAATGGCCTGTTGTCTCCATCCTGCTTTGAATGATGCAACTGCTTTTAACAAAGTGAGATTGATGGAACCGCCTTTATCCTGCTCTACAATAGAAATAATTTCTATGGCCTGATCAATGCAATTTAACTGAATCAGAAATTCAACCATTTTCTCGTAAGCTTTGAATCCTTTTACTTTTGGTGAGAGTGCGATTAAGCGGTCGCTCACTTCCAGCATTTGATTTACATCTTTCAGAGCCAATGCAGTTTTTGCTGCGGCCAATAAAAAAGTTAATCGCTGCGGATCCATGCGCATTGCTTTTTTGAAAAAGGAAAGCGCACTGTGATATTGTTTTTCTTTTTGAAAAGTTATTCCGATTCTATAAATGGCAATATCCAGTTCCGGTTCAATGTTCAATGCCTTCCGATAATACAATCGCGCCTTACCGTACTCTTTTAATTTTTCATAACACTCGCCAATGCAATAATACAAATCTTCAAACGGCCGCGAGTAATGAATGGCTTTGTGATAAAATTCAATGGCCTTGTGATAACTGCCCATGCGATACAATGTCTCTGCGCAATCGCGATAAGCAAGGTCATAAGTTTCGTTGATGGCAATTACAAATTCAAATGACTCCACCGCTTTTTCATACAAGCCCAAACCGAAATAAGCGAGTCCTAAATTTTGCCATGCGAGATAGGAGTAAGGATGTTCATCAATGAGTTTTTGATGAAAATCTATACTATCATCAAATCTTTTTGAAAGGTCAACACTGTACCACATGCGGTTCAATGCTTCTTCATTTGCAGGATCAAGCGTGAGCGCAGTTTTCAAACAATCAAAAACTTTATTGAACTCATGCAAATCTTCATACACATCGGCCAGCTCTAACCACAACTCTGATACTTCATCCTTTTCCGCAATATCCATTGCTTTCTGAATCACTTCAATGCACTCATGATGTTTTCCTTTCTGCAATAAAATATCAGAACGCAATAAATACACACTCACTTCACCGGGGTCGAGACCTTCCGCTTTGTCTAATAATTTTATTGCTTCGTTGTACTTGCGATGCTGCATTAACAACGATGCTTTCTTCACAATCAGCGGGGACGAAAAAGGATAAATGCCAATGGCAAAATCAACGGCTTCCATTGCTTTCGCAATTTTGCCTTGCAGTTCGTAATACTCAATCAGTTCTTCAAAAGTATTGAGGTCGAAGAAGAGTGATTTGTTTTTCTTGAGTTGCTCTTCATATTGTTTCACTGCCGAAAGAATATCTTCGGGGTTTTCATTGTAATCTTCTCGTTCGTTCATATGCTCGGGTTCAAGTACCAACCAAATGTAACTTGTGCTTTAAAAATTTATACAGTTTATTAAATTTTATTTTCAAACACAAAGTGTTATATAACCACTTTTTATATTGGTGGGTAAGCCTTCTATATTTGTTTTCTTTTTAAATTCAAATTCGCTATGAAAAAATTTATTTTACTGGGTATTCTGTTTTTTAATTCGATAGCACATGCTCAGTTGAATTTGAAAAATTACTGGCAGCAGGAAGTGAATTATACCATTGAAGTAAAACTGGATGATGTGCATCATTTTCTTCATGGATACGAAAGTATCAGCTATGCAAATAATTCACCAGATACTTTAAAATTTATCTGGTTTCACCTGTGGCCAAATGCATTCAGGAGCAACAGCACTGCTTATGCGAACCAGAAAATAGAAAATGGTTTTGTTGATTTTTATTTTTCAAAGGAAGAAGACCGTGGATATATTGATTCATTAAATTTTGAAGTGGATGGTGTGGCAGTGAAACTTCAATATGATTCAGCCAATATCGATATCGCAAAAGTTTGGTTAAGCAAACCACTTTCACCGGGAGAGCAAATAATTTTAACTACGCCTTTCAGAATAAAAATTCCAAAAACATTTTCACGATTGGGGCATGCGGGACAACAATACCAGATTTCTCAATGGTATCCGAAGCCGGCTGTGTACGACCATAAAGGGTGGCATCCTATTCCTTACTTGGATCAGGGAGAATTTTATTCGGAGTTTGGGAGTTTTGATGTACAGATTTCGTTGCCAAAAAATTATATAGTTGGTGCAACAGGTGATTTACAAACTGTTGACGAAAAAAAATGGTTAGCAATTAAAGCAGCCGCTACCAAAAAAAAATTGGGCATTCAATTAAACAAGGGCGAAATGAATTTAGCGGATAAAGATTCGGTTGGCGGATTTTTATTTCCTGCATCATCAACAGAAATGAAAACACTGCATTATCGTGCTGATAATGTTCATGATTTTGCGTGGTTTGCCGACAAGCGATATTTAATTATAAAAGATGAAGTGACTTTAGAATCCGGAAAAAAAGTAGCGACTTCAGTTTTGTTTATTGAAAAGCATTCATCAACCTGGAAGCACGCAATAAATTATATTGATTCAGCTGTATTTTATTATTCGAAATGGATTGGGGATTATCCTTATCCGCATGCAACTGCTGTGGATGGGGCATTGGTTGCCGGTGGAGGAATGGAGTATCCGATGATTACAGTGATTGGCGATGTTGGAAATTCATTGGATGAAGTAATTGCACACGAAGTGGGGCACAATTGGTTTTACGGAATTCTGGGATTCAACGAACGCGATCATCCCTGGATGGATGAAGGAATAAATTCTTATTATGAAGCACGATACACAGATAGAAATTTAAAATCAGGAAATTCTGTTGCACCAAAATTTCTTGGACTTGGCGGATTGACTAACATGAAATTAAAAAACTTGACTTACTTACTTGTTGCAAGGCCAAACAACGACCAACCATCAGGAATAAATTCAACACTTTTTACGCAGATGAATTATGGAGCAATTGTTTACAGCAAAGTTCCGGTAATGATGAGTCATCTTTCCGCATCAATGGGTCAGGAAAAATTTGATGAAACGATGCACACTTTTTTCAATGAATGGAAATTCAAACATGTGTATCCTGAAGATATGAAGCAGGTGTTTGAAAAATCATCGCCCATGTATTTCGATTGGTTTTTCGATCAGTATTTAAATTCAACTAATGTGCTTGATTTTAAATTAGTGAAAGCCAGAGACACTACGCACATTGTTACATCTGTTTATTACAATGTAAAAGTTAAAAACAACGGAGGACTGAAAGCACCTTATAGCATCACAGCAATAAAAGATGATGTTCCGGTTTTAACAAAATGGTATGGCGGAATGATGGGTAAATGGGAAGTGCTTTTTCCGTATGGCGATTACGATGAATTTGTAATTGATTATAAAAACGAAACTCCGGAATTCAGGCAAAAAAATAATCAGTTGAAAATGCACGGCATACTGCGCCGCATGGAAAAATTAAAACTGCAACCAATTGTAAGCATTGAAAATCCGAAACGCACGCAATTGTTTTTTTCTCCCATTGCCGGATGGAATGCCTATGACAAAGGAATGGTTGGCTTAGCGGTTTACAATTCATTTATTCCATCCAGAAATTTTCAATACCAGTTAGCACCGATCTATTCATTCAATACAAAACAAATGACTGGCATTGGAAGATTGCAGTTTTATTTTTATCTAAAGGAAAGCGAGGTGAATAAAATTTCAGTTAATGCAACAGCCTCAACATTTCATTATGATTTGCTTCAGAACTCAGCTTTTAGTTTTCAGAGATATTCAACTAGAGTTGACTTTTACCTGAAGAATGAATCACAAAGATCAAGTGTAAAGAAATGGTTTACTCTAAGAAGTGTTTTACTTAGAAAGGAAGTCTTTTCAAATATTGATTGGGGATACTTTACATGGAAACATTCTTTCAATACTCAATTAAAATTTTCTTTTGAAAAGCAACAGGTCGTAAACCCTTTTGCTTTTTATATTAATGTTGAGAACACAAGCGAAAATCCTTTACGATACAATACCTTCATTGAAAGAGGATGGCTCATAAATGGTGAATTCAATTGCAGATTTAATTATAAGAAAAAAAATGATGGTTTAGGGATAAGATTTTATGTTGACTATGCACCTGATATTTCGAGTTATTCAAGTTTCAATCCACGCTTAACTGCAACACAAGGTTCTGATGATTATGCTTTTGATGAAGTGTTTTTAGCACGCTCTGAATCAACAGGATTTCTTTCGCATCAAATGATGATGAACAGAGGTGGAATGAAATTCTCGAATGCGCAATTGATTTCTCCGATTGGAGGAGGAATTTCAACTATCGCTTTGAATCTGACTTCAACGCTTTTAATTCCATTTCCTGTTTTTGTGTTTGCCGACTTCGGATATTCGATCACCGATAAATTCACAAAATCCTTTTACAAACCTTTTCAATATGATGGCGGCATTGGAATAAAAATAATTCCTGAAATCTGTACCGTGTATCTTACCCTGATTTCTTCTCCTGATATTAAACTGAATGCATTCTCGGTTCCTGAATATGATAAATGGTACAAGCGATATTTCTTTACGCTGAATTTTTCACGAATCGTTCCGTTTGATAAAGTGCGCGATTTGAAAATATAAAATTCAAAAATTATTTGCAATAAAAAACCCGCTTCGAACTATCCGAAGCGGGTTTTACTTTTTATTTTATGACCGTTATTTTAATAAGGTCACATTTCCTTTATATGATTTCGTTTTTCCTTCGCAGGTTGTTTCAATGTAGTAAACATAAACACCATCCTGACACATATCGCTGTTGTTATTCAACCCATTCCATCCTTTTTTACTATTGTTAGCTAAGTAAACTCGCTCGCCCCATCTGTCATAAACATCAAATCGGGTTACTGCTTCAATTCCAATAATGTGAGGCATCAAAACATCATTATAACCATCATTATTAGGAGAAAATGCATTCGGCATCATCAGCGATTGACAAGGGGAAAGAACCGTTACAATCACATCACTTGTGCTTGTGCAACCATTTATGTTAGTTCCTAAAACAGTATAGGTTGTTGTTATGGTTGGTGATACGGTGTAATTGGCTGTGTTACCACCTTCACCACCTTCAGGCAACCAGCTATAAGTGCCGCCACCGGCTAAATAACTTAATAGGGTAATGTCATTTCCCGGAATAATTTCTATGTCATCAGTAGTTGAAATCGGTGGAGCAAAATAAATATCTACGAACACTGAATCGTAAGTTATACAACCAAAGGTATCCTGCACGGCAACTGTATATGTAGTTGGCACAACCGGTGAAACGGTATTAAACTGGCCGGTATGATTTGAACTGGATGACGAAGGAACCCATTGAAAAAATATACCCTGATCAACACTTATTTCCACACCATTTCCTTTACAGGTTATGGTATCCTGAGAAACGGTGAGATTTAATGGTTGCAAAACATAAGTAACGATTGAGTCAAAAGCTGCACAACCATTAGCATCAGTAACAGTTAACACATAAGTAGTTGTCGTTGCTGGTGTGGCAATAGGCGTGGCAATAGCTGGGTTACTTAATCCGGCAACTGGCAACCAGTTATAAGAGACCCAAGAACCCGTAGGGCCCATATATAGTGAATCATACCAACACATCGTTTGATCATTGCCGGCAGAAAATCCGGGTAATGGGTTAAAGCTAACTACTACTGTATCGTAATCTCCGCAACCTGCAGCATTCAATCCATATAAAACATAAGTAGTGCTTACAACAGGTGAAACTAAAGGATTTGAAAGCGCACTGGTAAACCCGGCTGGTATTGAAGTCCATGAATAAGTAACTGCACTTGTACCAACTAATTGAGCGGATCCACCACCTAAACAAATAGTTGTGTCGTTTCCGGCATTGCACTGATAATTGGTTATAACATTAACAGCAATTGTATCAGTATTTGAGCAAAATCCTCCGCTGGTAACTGTTAGTGTATAGGTAGTGTTTTGAATTGGAGAAGCTACAGGGTTTTTAATGGTTGCATTACTCAATGAAGAAGCCGGTGACCATAAATAGGTCAGGTTTCCACCATCAATATAAATATCATAATCTTCACATTCGCCAAAACTGAAATTTGTTCCGCAAAAATCTGTAGCTGTTGGTACAGTTACATATCGGCAAATTACGCGCAAACGCGTCCAGCCCGGAATTGCCGTTACCGGAATGGTTACATTGCCGTTGAAAACCGTTGTTGCTGAAATGCCACTGTTATAAACATATTCACCCGGATCGGCATAGGTTCCATTTTGGTTGTAATCTATCCAAACTCCAAATCCCTGACTCCAGGTTGGTCCTGCCTGCATCGAAATAGGGTAAGTGCTTCCTAAATTAACATTGGTAGTTGGTGAGCCAATGTAATAAATTGTATTATTTGCATTTCCATTACAAGCTGTACCATTGTTTACCAAAGTGTTAAAAGCAAACATATTAATGTAATCTCCTGATGAACATGGAATTGAAAATACAGGATCACAATAATTACCACCACCACTCGGATTAATATCTAATTGTGAAGTTTGTCCAACACATATGGTTTGTGGAGTAGCAACCAGGTTTAATGGAGGTGCAATGCCCGCAACAAACACTTCAGCATTGCCATTTTTTGCACAACCTAAATTGCTCGTAATAGTTACATTATAAGTGGTGGTAACTGCAGGTGATGCAGAAGGACTCGCTGTATTTGCTCCAAGCAAGGAAGCTGCAGGAGTCCAGGAATAAGTGTATGGTGCTCCACTTGCACTGCCGGTAATATTTAATTGCGATTGTTGATTTAAGCAAATGGTATCTATTAACGGAGATATGGTGAAAGTAAAGTCTGGCGCAATAAATACAACCATCGTATCGGTATTACTGCATCCTCCGGTTAAATTACTATTCACAACATAAGTAGTGGTCACTGCCGGAGTAGCCACCGGATTTGAAATATTTGGATTTGATAATCCTGTTGCAGGCGACCATATGAATACGGTGCCGCCAGAAGCTTGTAATTGCGCACTCATTGCTCCGCAAATGGTCATATCAGGACCAGCGGATGTACCGGCTAAAACATAAATTTGAAATGAATAAATCTGTTGGCCAAGAATCGGGCAAGCATCATCTTCAATTGTGAAAGTAAAAGAGTGAAATCCAGTATCGCTGCCTGTTGGTTGCCAGTTAAAAGTTGAAGTAACAGGATTTGTTCCGGTTGTAGTGATCGTTGCACCCGGAATAACCGCAGAAAGGTTAGTGGAAACAGTGAGTGTTTGACCAGGATCAGGATCAGTACCTGTAACCTGAAATCCAAGTGCCTGACCGGGACAAACTTCAAATAATGTTGGGCCATTTGCATAACCTCCGGTTACATTAAACGGCGCACCGATAGATGGTACCTGATTGTTACAATTCAACACAACTAATTGTATATCTCTGGTTACATATCCGATGATGACTCCGTTTCTGTATTCATCAACACGCACTGCAACAACAGTAATTTGTGTTGCATTAGGGGTGAATGACATTTGGCCGGATGTAGGGTCAAATGAAACAAAGCCAGTAGTGGTGGACAATGGATAAGTACCACTAAATGGTGCAATGTAAGTAACAGTAGTTCCTGCCGCTGTCATCGGATCAATTAAGGTATAAACGAGTGAGTCGCCATCAGCATCAAATGCGCCGTGATTATAATTGAAAGCTTGATTCGCACAGATATATGGGATTGGGTATGAGGTAAAGATTGGAGAATTACTTGGAGCCGATCCATTAGTACAAGTTGCCAAAGTATTATTAATTAATGCCTCAATATAAATTCCAGCTGAACCTGGGGCATTTATATTTGTTATCGCAGTATTTCTACAGCAATCATCATAAGAAAAAATCCAGTCGTTACATGCGGTTGGGAAAGTTACATCACCTTCATATATATATTGCTGTACACCCGGTAAAGCACCACCATTACAAGAACTTTGATTTATTTGTGCCGCGCAAAGAGGGCTAACTTCGACCCCGCCGGATGTTTGGGTTAAAGTGGCAGTACCACTCTGACCACATCCGCTGGCAGATGAATAGTTACAGAACAATGAAGCTCCGGGTGTAATTCCACTGCAATCCCGATAAAATGAAATGGTGATATGATAAGTATTATTCCCAATGCATATATAGGAAATATCCATTCCCATTATGTGTGATGCCTGACTTTTAAATTGAATAGCTACTATTAAAATGAAAATGAGGGTAAAAATTTTTTTCATCATTGCTTTAATTTTAATTGAAGTCAAATATAATTAGCCAATTACTTATTGCAAGCGGAAACATGCATGTGGTTTGTAAATTTTGTTTATTAATTAAATCGGTATTACTCAATCAAATTTCGATTAAATAAAAAAACCGGAAGAAATATTATTTCTTCCGGTCTAATAATCAATTATTTTAGAATTTACCAAAGGCCACTGAAAATTTTTTGTATCAGCGCGCTGGCTGTGCCCACAGGGTCTTTGCGGATTTTTGCTTCTTCCTGTGCCACCATGTAAAACAAACCATCCAAAGCTTTTTGAGTTACATAAGAAGGTAAATCTGAATTCACTTTTGTAACAAATGGTATTTTATTGTAAGCATCAAAAACTTGTTTCCAGTATTTTGTTGCTTCTGTTTTATCTAATTCCTGCTGAATTATTGGTTTGAATGCGGCAACTAATTGAGGCGATGTTGTTTTCTTTAAATATTGAGTGGCCCCATCATTCGGGCCTTTAATAATATTTACTGCATCAATAATACTCATTGATTTAATTGCATTAACAAAAACAGGTTTTGCTTTTGGCCCGGCTTGTTCGGCGGCTCTGTTCATTCTTAGTATGGCATCATCCACTAAACTTCCCATTCCGATAGATCGAAGTTTTGTTTCTACTTCTTTTA
>CAMDOA010000052.1 GCA_945903305.1 Chitinophaga pinensis | reverse complement strand
TTAACCGCCGGAAATATTACTTCACTTGCATTTGATGTGGTGAGCACCGACCCAATTAACTATGATTATATTGATATTAATTTAAAAATGGTTTCCACCAATTCGGTTACTTCAGTGTTTGAACCGGTGAATCCGAATAATTTTTTACACACCAATTTTAAAATCGATGGAACAGGTTTGGAAACAGTTTCGCTTTATTCACCAGCTTTGATTTTGCAAAACAGTTTGTTGGTTAATTGTCAGAATCTGAATAACAGTGTGGGGTTATTGCCCGATGCATCAACCACAACAACCTTTTTCGGAACAGCTACTCCATCAGCCACAAATAATTTATCCAATGCAAATACGGGCTACTTACTGCCACCAACCTTTTCAATTGCATCCGGGTTTTATGGTGCTCAGCAAAATGTTTCTATCATGAATTCAAACACCGGCACTACTGAAGTTTATTTTACTTTAGATGGAAGTGAACCAACAACTGCATCTACTTTGTACGCCGGAACTCCAATTAATATTTCATTTACCAGTGTATTAAGCGCACGAGTTTTCGGCACCGGAATTTTACCAAGCCTTGTTGAAGTGGTTTCTTATTTTTTTGGTGTGAATCATTCCACTCCGGTGTTATCGGTAGTAACTGATAATGTGAATTTGTATGGCAGCACCGGAATTTTTGATAATTGGGGAACTGATTGGCAAAGGCCATCGCATGTTGAATATTTTGATTCCATGCAACAACTTATTTTTTCTCAGCAAGCAGGAATGCAGATTGATGGTGGCGCAGGAGGCAGTCGCTCGCATGCTCAACATTCATTTCGCCTGGAATTGGATAATGATGTAATGGGAGAAGGGCCAATAAATTATGCCATTATTCCGAACCGACCGAACAGAACCAAGTACAGTCAGTTTTATTTGCGCAACGGAAGTAATCAATACCTCGTGCTTCCATATAAAGATGCTTGCCAGGTTCGGTTAATGAGTGAAGAAACAAATAATTATTACTCTGCCTGGCGCCCGATTTCCGTTTATGTCAATGGCGGATATTTTGGTTTATATGAATTGCGTGAAAAATTTGACGCCGAATATTTTAAAGAGTACGACAATGCCGATAAAGATTCATTGGATATTTTATCAATGAGTTACTGGTATGGATTGGTGCTTCGTTCGTTGGAAGGTTCGGTTGATTCATTCTGGAGTTCTTATAATTCATTTAACACATTAAATCCTGCCGATACCGGCTACTGGAATGTTGCCGATAATTATTTTGACCAAACTTATTATACCGATTACATCATCGGGCAATCGTGGATGGGAAATGTGGACTGGCCACAGAACAACATTAAAATTTATCGCTCCAACAAAACAGATTACAGATGGCGGTTTGCTATTATTGATCAGGAATTGGCCATGGCGCCTAACAGCTGGACCGATTGCTACTACGATCACATTGAATTTTTACTGACACAGAATCCCGCCAATCCATATATCAATATCTGGTTGAAGGGAATTCAGAATAATAAATTCAGAGATTATTTTATCAATCGTTTTGCTGATGTAATGAACACGAGTTATAAAACTGATCGAATGCTTTCAATCGAAAATGACATGTACAGTCAAACTGTATTTGAAATGCAGAATGAATATGCACGATGGGGCAATGGAAATGTGCCAGCACAGATGACCGATTTTTATAACAACCATTTAGTGTTTCGCGATCAGTTGACCGAACGATCAACAGCTGTTAGAGAAGACATTGAAATTGGTTTTAATTTACCCCGTCAGGTTGATTTAACTTTAGATGTATATCCAATTGGTTCCGGAAAAATTCACATCAGCACCATTACACCGGAAACTTATCCGTGGAACGGAATTTATTTTGATGGATTACCCGTGAAAATTGAAGCCATTGCCAATCCCGGTTTTCATTTTCTTCATTGGGGAAATAATGCATTGCTGAACGATACATTGAATATTATTTTTAACGATACTTTGAAAGCCGATGTCATAAACTTCAAAGCTTTTTTTGAAGAAGACTTTAATTCGGCTCCGGTTGTATCAAATAACGAAAGTGATTTTTCATTGTATCCGAATCCTGCAAAAAATAATTTGTACTTGGTTAACAACAGCGCAGATAATTACACCGGCTGTGTTTATCAAATTATTGATTTGAACGGACGAATAATTGCTGAACAAAAAATATCATCAATCAGCAGCCATACTGCAATTGATATTAAAACACTTTCATCATCTGCTTACTTATTCCGCATTTTAAATACCGAAGGAATAGTAAAGCAATTCAGGTTTGTGAAAATTGCTGATTAATTTTTTGAGTTAGCAGGGTCTTCAGACGGCGACCCTGCGTTTATTGCTTAAGGTTTCATGGCAGTGGCAGGAAGAACTTTCTGGAATACATTTAAAATGAGTATTGGTACTACATTGCAATCAGGAAATAATAAAAATGAAAAAAAGCAAAGTATTACTTATCGGAATAATATTGATTGTACTGTTTTTCATTCTTCCCAAGACAATAAAATATTTCAGATTTAATAAATCTGTTGGGGTTGTTACACAAATCAGTCGGGGAACTTTCAAAACTTTAAGAGACAGTACTTCTTTTCAATACCCAATTATTTTATATGCAACAGAAAAATCAGGCGAATTGTATTACCGTAAAGACAATGAAGTTTTGTTCGTCATGCCAGATATTGGTGATAAAGTAACTGTCATTTATAATCCGCATAACCCTAAGTATGCTTATCTCAGCAAATTCGGTAGTTTCTGGTTTGCCTTACCCGATCTTTTATTATTCGGGATTTTGATATTTCTTTTGATTGGAGTTGTAAATATTGTTTTTGTAAAATCAAAGAAAAAAAAGAAGGCAACTGTTTAAGTTTGTATAAGCAGTGTAACTAATGAACTAATCAACTAATCAACCAAGGAACTAATTCACCTAATTCAACTTATACATTTTCCCCGGCATCACTTTTATCACTCCTTTTAATTCCAAGCCAAGAACTGCGGCAGCAAACTGACTGCTGCTTAATTTTAATTGCAACATCAACTCATCCACATGAATCAATTCTTTTAGCTGAATCATATCGGCAGCTAATTGTTCGTTCGGGTCTAATTCAGGAAATAATTGCCGCTGTTTGATTGGTGCGTTTTTCTTTTCATCGCTTTGCCAGTTCATTATTTCAACAAACTCCCCAGCACTCTCAATCAATGCAGCTTTGTTTTGTTTGATTAAATAATTGCATCCGGCGGAATATGTATCACCAATTCTTCCGGGCACTGCAAACACATCTTTATTATAACTGCTTGCAATTTCAGCCGTGATGAGTGCGCCACCCTTCGCTGCTGATTCTACTACAATAGTTGCTTCGCACATACCTGCAACAATCCGGTTTCGCTCCGGAAAATTTTCTTTTCTGAATTCATCCAAAGTAGAGAACTCAGTGAGCAAGCATCCTTGTTCAATAATTTTTTCGGCAGCGCTTCTATGTTGTCCGGGATAAATGGTGTTGAGTGGATGACCAAGCACGGCAATGGTTTTTAATCCATGTTTCAAAGCCGCCCGATGCGCGGCTATATCAACTCCAAAAGCTAATCCGCTAACAATAACTGGATGGTAAGCTGCAATTTCCTCAATGAATTTTGCGGTCCATTCTTTTCCGTAAGCGGTTGCGTTGCGGGTTCCTACCAATGAAATAAATCGCCCTTCGTTCAAATTCAATTCACCTTTTTGAAAAAGCAAAATCGGTGAATCACTCACTTGTTTTAATCCGAGCGGATAATTTTCATCGGTGTAAAAAACAGTTTGAATTTTATGTTTCCTGATAAAAGCAATTTCCTTTTCTTCATTGCTGAAATCAGAGTAATTCACTATTGCATCAGCGAGTATTGGACCAATGCCCGGTACTTTTAATAATTGCGATTTCTTTTTTGAAAAAATATTTTCAATTCCGCTGCAATAGCTGATTAATGTTTTTGCAATCACATCGCCCACTCCCGCAATGCGGGAAAGTGCTAGTGCATACTTTAATTTTTCGTCATTCAGCATAAAGGAAAGTGCGATAAAAATAATTTCATTTCATAAACGAAGAAGAGAATGGTTCAAAAAACTTTTTTGCTGTCAACAGAATATTATTTTCGGAGCCACAAGATTTCAATCGATGAATAAAAAAATTTATTCAATTACAATTCTTCTTTCACTGTTACAGATTGCAGCAATTCTGACAAATGCCAACTGTCAACTGTCAATTAATTACAATGCCAACACTCCGCCCAATGAATTCAGGAGTGAAAGCAATCCATTGTATTGGAAAAACAGATTGCCTTATGCCGGCTACTGGCAGCAGGATGTTTATTATAAAATAGATGCCAGCATTGATGAAGACTCCAGCATTATTACCGGTTCGGAAACTCTGAAGTACTGGAACAATTCGCCCGACACATTGCACTATGTGTATTTTCATTTGTATCAGAACATGACTTTGAAGGGAGGGCATCAGGCAAACCTGGTGCGGAATAATAAGGTGAAACAAAAATTCGGGAAGTATGAAGAACAGGGTTTGGGAACAGTTATGCATAGCATAAAATCAAACGGTGCGGAATTAAAAACCGAATGGGATTACACTTTGGTAAAAGTTTATTTGCCAAAAGCATTGTTGCCAAACGACAGCACTTCGTTCGAAATTAATTTTAAAACCTACTGGGACAATGGCAGTGAAAGAAGACGATTTAAAAAATTTAACGCCTGGGGCTACACCCATTACAATGGCGTGCACTGGTATCCGCGCATTTGTGTTTATGATGCTAAATTCGGTTGGGATACTTACCAGCATTTGGGTAAAGAGTTTTATGGCAACTTCGGAACATTTGAAGTGAGTTTGAATTTCGCCAGCAATTTTATAGTAGAAGCAACCGGCGCATTGCAAAATGAAAAGGAAGTTTTACCTGCTGAACTGAGACAGAAATTAGACATAAAAAATTTTTACAACAAAGCGTGGAATTCTGAGCCGTCAGTAATTATTCCGTATGTAAAAGGTGAACGGAAAACCTGGAAATATTATGCGGAGAATGTACACGACTTTTCGTTTACTGCTGATCCCACTTATCGCATTGATGAAGAAATATGCCGGCCGGCCGGACACACCGGTAATGGAATAAAAATTATTGCCATGGTGCAGGAGCCGCACTGCGCCGGATGGAGAACAGTGGCAAAATTTACTTCGTTGGTTATAAAAACTTATTCGGAAGATTTTGGAATGTATGAATGGCCAAAGCTCGTTGTGTGCGATGCGCAGGATGGTATGGAGTACAACATGTTGAATTTAGATGGTGGATGGGAACCCAACAATTATGATTTGATTGCACACGAAGCAGGGCACGAATGGTTTTATGGAATGGTTGGCAGCAATGAAACTTACCGCGCATCATTGGATGAAGGATTTACTCAGTTTATTGAATCGTGGAGCATGACAAAAATTACCGGCCGCTACATGCCAACCGGTAATGGAGGAAAAGGTTATTACAATCATTTTAAAGATTCACTATTGGTGCGTGATGCGGAAGTTTATTTGGGCTACATGAATGATGCGGTGAAAAATGCCGACGAACCGCTGAATCAGCACAGCGATATGTTTAACGGAGCGCTGGCACATGGCGGAGGTTACCGGCATGTGTATTTTAAAACAGCTACCATGCTTTGGAATTTGCAATATGTGCTGGGCGATTCGTTGTTCAATGCAGCCATGAAACATTATTTCAATCAATGGAGATTCTGTCATCCGTATCTCGAAGATTTTCGCAACAGCATGATTCAATTTACTCATGTTGATTTGAATTGGTTTTTTGATCAGTGGCTGGAAACAAACAAAAACATTGATTACAAAATTTCGTGTGTGAAAAAAGTAAGTGGCGAAAAAGATAAGTATGAAATCACTTTCAAACGAAAAGGCAGAATGCAAATGCCCATTGATTTTTCGGTGGAAACAAAAAGCGGAATCAGACTTAATTATACTATTCCCAACACCTGGTTTGCAAAATCAACTGATGCAACGGTACTTCCGAAATGGTATGGCTGGGATAAACTGCATCCAACTTATACCGCTACAATAACATCATCATCAAGAATAAAAAATGTAACCATTGACCCGAGCAACCGACTGGTTGATGTTTACATGCCTAATAATAGTTTGAAGTGCAATACAAAATGGAAATTCGATTCACAGATTTATAATCCGAATGATTGGAAAAATTATGTAATAAAATGGCGACCTGATGTGTGGTACAATGCAGTGGATGGAATAAAACCCGGCTTGCATTTCGAAGGTGATTACATGAAGTGGCGGCATATTTTTGATTTGAATGTTTGGGCGAACACAACTTTGCTTCAGAATAAAACTTTCAATTATTTCGGTTGGCCAGAAAAAGGGGAAGAGGTTCCTGTTCCGTTTTCATTCACATTTAATTATAAAGACAACATTAAATTTTTGCCAAAATATTTTAATTGGAATCTGAGTTTCAATAATCTTGATGGGTTGCATTCAGGAGTTTTAGGGTTAGAAATTATTGCAAGTACCAAGGATGTGCTAACAGTTAGTTTTAAAGCAATGATAAGGGAAGTGCTTGGGTATGGTCATTTCGAAACTATTTATACTTATAATGGAAATGCATATTTATTATTTCCTGATGAATGGAGTAGTGATTGGAACAATAGTATAAATCTTGGATGGAAACACAACCTGAATTATATTGGTGGAAATGGCGTGTTTAAAATTGGAATAAGGTCAAGCGGCTTTTCAAGATGGGGCAACAACTATTCATGGTTGAATAGTGAACTCATTAATCATAACAAGTTATGGAAATTTGATATTGATACTCGAGTGTTCGCACAATATGCTTATGGAAGGATGCCTGAAGAAAGTAAATTATGGCTGAGTGGAAATAACCCAGAGGGAATGATGGATGATAAATTCACTCGAAGTGCTGGATACTTTCCAGCTGAGTGGACTCAGTTTGGTTCGGGCATTAATCATTTTCAGGATGGAGGCGGATTAAATCTTCGCGGCTATGCCGGTTACCTCGCACCTGAAAAAAGTGGTAACGGAGAAATTTATGTTACCTATAAAGGCAGTTCTGGTGCTGCTTTAAATGTTGAAATAAAATTTAACCGCATCTGGAATTTTCAACCTTCACTAACCAGAAATTCGTTCAAATTCACGCCTTACTTTTTTGGAGATGTGGGACAGATTTCTGCATTGAATGCAAATAATAATGAACAACTCGCTCCTATGAGAGCCGATGCAGGTCTCGGTTGCCTGTTCACGATAAAAAGATTTTTCAAGTTAGAAGAAATAAAACCATTTACCATCCGTGCTGATTTTCCATTCTTTGTTTCATCACTGCCTTATGAAGAAACAAACTACATTGATTTCAGATGGATGATTGGAATTGGTAAGAGTTTTTAAATTTTCTTAATCTGAAATTTTCAAAAACATTTTACTTTTATAAAAACATTTTTTAAAAAATGAAAACACTTTTCACTTTCACACTTTCCTTTCTGAGTTTTTCAATTGCTTTTTCGCAAGCACCATTAAATATTTCAACTAACGAACAACCGGAAATTTTTTCACGAACTGTTACTCCTCCGCAAAAAAATAATCGGCAGTTTGTTTCGGAATGGTACAACTACGGCGAGACTTTAAACGGAATGGGTGGAAACATATCGTACTTCCGGAATTACTTGTTTCCAGACACAACCGTTGTCGCAACTTTTTCAGGCAGTTTAAGTCCGGTTTGGAAACATTCGTATGGACAAATGTGCGACCCATCGTCGCCCAATTTTGCAAGCAATACTTTAATAGATGAGAACGCAACCTACACACTAGATTCCTTATTAATCTGGTACCGGTATTATCGGTTTCAAACTTTGAATCCGGATACATTAGTCATTCAGGTGTTTGAACATAATGAAATAAATTTTTCAGCTGACCCATGGGCTGATGATAGAAGTTATGCAAATGTGAATTATGATACTGCAGATAGAAGAGGAGCAAACCCAAGTTACGAATACACTGTTTTATTGGGCAATAACGATACAGCTACTGCCCTGCAAAAAGGAATTGTAATGCCGGTTGGCATAACCATTCCGGCAGGCAACAAAGCAGCTGCCACCATTACTTATTATCCCGGCAATCCACATCAGCCGGGTGATACTATTGATCCAATAACTACCGCACTTGTTTTAAATAAAATAAATGCTTTTACCATGTACGATTATAAAGATCTCGATAAAATTCAAAACCAATATTTTTATAACAACGGAATGATTGCAACATCGGAGGTTCGGTACAACACCAGTACTAATGGATGGAACGGTCAGTATTTAGCGGGCAATGCATTTTCAACCGGATATTATCATTTGGATATGGCATTCAAGTTAACCAGCAACAGTGTTGGGGTTTTTGAAAACTGTGAAACCGATTTCGGAATAAATTTATTTCCATCGGTTTCATCAGTTGCTGAGAATACTTTGCTTCAAATTCAAAGCGAAACAGGAGGGAAGGCAACTGTTTCAATTGTTGATTTAACAGGTAAAAAATTAGTTGAATTAATAAAAGCAGTTGAACCCGGAACCAATAAAACTTTATTACCCGCTGATTTAATTTCAGGTGGAATGTATTTTGTTAATGTGGTGTTAAACGGAGTTATACAAACAAAAAAACTGATTAAAATTTAAATGACAGCACTACAATTTCAGAAGTGGAATGATAAAGCTGAATGTGCGAATTAAATTTTTGTTTGAAAAATTATTCAGTTTTTCTTGAACAGGTAATTTTTTCAATATATAGAATTTTACATTGTCAGGTATTTTATGATAACTTTATGGAATATTTAAACACATGAAGTTTCGAATCGTTTTACTTTTTAGTATAGCCATAATTTTAGCCGAAAATTTATATGCACATGAAACGCCAACAACAAGTCAGCAATTGCATTTCCGCGAAAACAAAAACCAGTGGGATGAGCGAATTAACTTCATTGGCTTTTTAAACGGTGGCTGCATTTATTTAGAAAACAACACCATCACCTTTAAATTATTTGACGGAAACGATTTGCGGAAACTGCATCCGCGCAAAGACCCTGTTGTTACGCTTCACGGACATATTTATAAAATGCATTTTCTGAATGCCAATCCCAATCCTGTCATAGTTAAAGAATCACCATCGCCTGAATACTATAATTATTTTATTGGTAATGACCCTGCAAAATGGGCAAGTGAAGTGAAACAATTTCAATCCATCACCTACCTGAATTTATATCCGAACATTGATTTCAAAGTTTATGGAATGGGTTTGACCATGAAGTATGATTTTATTATTCATCCGGGAGGAAATGTGAACGATATAAAAATTGAATATGAGGGGGCTGATAAAATGGAAGTTAATAATCATTGCCTTCGGATTAAAACATCAGTTGGCGAAGTGATAGAAGCACCGCCATTTACCTATCAGAAAATTGACTGGAAAATTATTCATGTAAAAACAAATTATAAATTGTTGAATAATGTATTGCAGTTTAATGTGACCGAAAAATATGATGCAACAAAAGAATTGATTATCGACCCGACACTTATTTTTTCTACTTATACCGGATCAACAGCAGATAACTTTGGATACACCGCCACTTATGATGATGCAGGAAATTTATACATGGGTGGATATGTAAATACAGTTCAGTTTGGTGGAGCATATCCAACAACAGCAGGTGCATTTCAATTAACATTTGGCGGCGGCACCAGCACAAGTGGCATTCAGTTTCCGTGCGATATGGGCATTACAAAATTCAACTCAACCGGAACGGCACTTATTTATTCAACTTACTTAGGAGGAATTGATAACGAAACACCACACAGTTTATTCGTAAATACCAATAATCAATTATGTGTTTATGGAAGAACTTATTCCAATAATTTCCCGGTAACAGCTGGTGCTTATGATCCAACTTACAATGGTGATGCTGACATGTCAGTTACTGTTTTTAATTTGAACGGAACTGCTTTGATTGGTTCCACCTACATTGGTGGAGCAGGAATGGATGGAGTGAATTTTGACCCTACAGAATGGTTGCTTGGAAATTTAAAATTTAATTATGGTGATGATGCACGCGGAGAAATTATTTGTGATTTATCAAATAATATTTATGTGGGTTCGTGTACTTTTTCATCTGATTATCCGACGACAGCCGGTGCTTTTCAAACTGCTTATGGTGGCTTACAAGATGGTTGTGTTTTCAAATTAAATGCGAACTGTACTTCACTTATTTACTCTTCGTATCTCGGAGGTAATAATGATGATGCATGTTACTCAGTGGCATTAAAAAATGACAACAGTGTATATGCAACCGGCGGAACCATGAGTGCAAATTTCCCAACCATTGCAGGCGGTGTAAATACCGCTTACATGGGTGGATTGTTCGATGGTTTTTTATGTCACATTAATGCAGCAGGAACTGCTTTAATAAATTCAACTTATTTAGGTACCAACGAAGCCGACCAATCTTACAGCGTGAAGTTAGATGAAGCCGAAGATGTTTTTGTGGTTGGCTGCTCCGAAGGAAATTATCCGGTTTCAGCCGGCGCTTACAGTAATCCGAACAGCGGTCAGTTCATTGCCAAATTTGATCAGGCACTTTCTACTATTATTCTTTCCACTGTTTTCGGAAATGGAAATGGTATGACAAATATTTCACCTACTGCATTCTTGGTTGATACCTGCGGAAATATTTATGTGTGCGGATGGGGCAGCAATAATGCAGGCACATTTGGACTGGCAACTGATATTACAAATATGCCATTAACAGCAGATGCTTTTCAAAGCACCACTGATGGTACCGATTTTTACATCATTGCATTAAGCAACGATGCACAACAACTTTTATATGGTTCGTATTTCGGTGGCAACGGCGGCATTGAACATGTGGATGGTGGAACAAGTCGATTTGATAAACGCGGAATTATTTATGAAGCAATATGCGCAGGTTGTGGTGGAAATTCTTTAACACCAACAACTCCTGGTGTATGGAGTACTACAAATAACAGTCTGAACTGCAATGAACTTGGCTTTAAAATGGAACTCGATTTATTAGAAGTTTCTGCGCAAGCATTAGCAGATCCGGCTGCAACCGGATGCGCTCCATTAACCGTTAACTTTATAAATAACAGCGTAAATGCAACCGCTTACTTTTGGGATTTTGGTGATCCGGGCGGCAATACTTCCACTCAATTTCAACCAACTTTTACTTACACCATTCCCGGAAATTATACAGTGATGCTCATTGCCGATAACCCGGCAAGTTGCTTTGGCCCTGATACTGCTTACACTTCGGTGGTTGTATTAAACACTTTTGTAAATGCAAATTTCACATCCATTGTAAATGATTTATGCGATTCGGTTATCGTAACTTTTTCGGGAACAAGTTCAGGACCTTTAACTCAGTTTTTCTGGACATTTGGTGACGGAACTACCGGAACCGGACAAAACATTGTGCATGTTTATCACAATGACTCCAATGTAGTTTTAAGTTATACCATTACGCTGATAATAAATGATACCACTGCCTGCAATCCGGGCGATACAGTTTCACAATCAATTACTATTCTTCCAAAAGTAGAAGCGGGAATTGCCAGTCCTAATTTTGAAGGATGCGCACCTATGCTTTGTACTTTTTTTTACAATGGCCAATCGCAAACAAATATTGCGTGGGATTTTGGCGATGGCACTACATCAACATTGCAAGATCCTACACATACTTATCCTGTACCCGGCACCTATACTGTAACTGTTATTGGTTCAAACCCTGTGGCATGTAATGGCGCCGATACTGCAACCAGTATTGTCACCGTTTTTCCGCAGCCTCCTGTTCCTGATTTCATTGCTGCGCCTACAACAGTCATGTTATTTGAACCCATCGTATTTACCAATTTAACTATTAACGGAATAAATTATTTCTGGGATTTTGGCGATGGAACCAGCTCAACCGATTACAGCCCCACTCATATTTATCAGGATGGAGGGGAGTTTAATGTTTGCCTGGCTGTAAACCCCGGCACACCCTGCCCCGATTCAATTTGCAAAAAAGTAACTGTCTTATTGCCGCAAGCTATTGGTGTCCCTAATGCCTTCTCACCAAACGGCGATGGATTTAATGATATTCTGTATGTGAAAGGACAGGGCATCACCGATTTTATTTTTAAAGTATTTAACCGGTGGGGCGAAAAAGTTTTTGAAACAAATGATTTAGAAACCGGATGGGATGGAATTTATAAAACAAAACCACAGGATATGGATGTGTATGTGTGGGAATTAAATGCAACACTCGAAGATGGAAATCGGGTAGTGCAGAGTGGTAATGTTTCGTTACTCAGATAAATGAAAAAATGAAAATGAAAAATATTTTCCGGATAGTTTGTTTGTTATTCATAAGCAATTTATTGAATGCACAGGACATTCATTTTTCACAATACTATGCATCACCAATAACTGTAAATCCTGCATCAACCGGCATGTTTATTGGTACTTATAGGGTAGGTGCAAACTATCGAAATCAATGGGCGAGTGTATCGGTACCCTATAAAACTTTTGCTGCTTATGCTGATTATAGGTTAATGCATCAACCATTTAACAACTACTTTATTGGCGCCGGTTTTTCATTGGTGAATGATGTGGCGGGCGATGGCGATTTAGCAGTTACTAAACTTTCGGGCAATGGCGCTTTTCACATGGCAATTGATGATGCACGAAATTATTATCTATCTGTTGGCCTGCAGGCATCGTACATTCAAAAGAAAATTGACTGGAACAAATTGTATTTCGACCGTCAGTGGGATGATGTGAATTTTAACCGTAGCCGCCCAAGCTTTGAAACCGGCTATTCACCGGCATTTCATTATTTCGATTTTCAGTTAGGCGCCTTGTATTCGTTTGTGGTTAATGCAAATGTTGGCGGTTATGTTTCAGCCTCTGTATCGCATACACCAAAACCAAAAGATTCATTTTATGGAGCTGATTATAAATTAGGTGGCCGGCCACAATTGAGCGCCGGTGCAAATTTTATTGTTTCAAAAGCAATTACTCTATACCCGAGTTTCTATTATCAAACTCAAAAAAACGCGTCGGAATTATTATTTGGAAATATGATAAGTTACAAGTTGATACCTGATGATGATGAAAGCAATAAAATTTATTTCGGCACTTATATCAGATTGAAAGATGCATGGTATCCGGTAATTGGTTATGAGTTTTCAACAATCAGGGTATTGCTTAATTACGATATTAATTATTCTGAACTTCAGCCCGCCAGTCAGGGGCGCGGTGCATTGGAATTATCTATTCAATATATAGGTAATTTTGGTAAACCGCCAAAGGGATTAATTGATATGCCTTGTCCGAGGTTTTAAATTGCTTGAGAAATTATTTCAATCAGCTTGAACTTGCATTTCAGTTGCTGTTAAATAAATCAAGGCATCAAGCAGCTATTCAAAATTTAACTCCTTTATAAAATCAGTCAGTTGAGTTTAACTATTCGTTGTAAACAAATTAAATCGGGGTGCGAGTAAATTTTTAAAATATAGACTCCTGAAATTAATTCTTTTCCAATTTCAATTTTCCCTTTTACATTTTCGATTTCCATAATTTTTTCACCAAGTAAATTATAAATTGTCACAGTGGATTCAGTAATTAAATCAACAAATAATTTATCAGCAAACGGATTCGGATAAACAATTAATTTGTTTGAATCGGTAATTCCTTCGGAGGAATTAAACATTACGGTATCAATTACAGAAAATAAATCGAGACCACCTTCCACAATATGTCCGCTCGAAGTTTTATCGGCAGTTCTGACAATCAATTGCATGTTTGCGGATGGCTCAACAAAATCTTTAATTCTGAAATCATGAAATATCCATTGGCTCATTTGCAAAGTATCAGCAATTAAATACTCAACCAATTTTGTAGAATCGCCATTGCTGATAAAAACTTTTAATGAATCATTAGGCGCACCAGCGGTACCACCACCATTATAAAACCAGCGATAATAATTTATTCGGGGATCAACACTTCCAGCCAGATTAAAAATAGGAGATGTGAGAATAGCACTACCGCCATCCACATCGTCATCACCAGCGCCACCACCACCGTTTCCGGTTACAAAACATTCCAATCCAAAATCATTTGCCACATCATCTCCTGCATTACTTGCCTCATTTCCATTCATGGTTCCGTTTGGAATTCCGCGCTCCCAATCACCTGTTGAATTTGTTCCTGAGGCAATCCACCCGAAATCAAAAAAGAAATCATCATAATATCCTTTTGGCAATTCCATTGTTAATCCAATTGTAGTTGGGTTTAGAAGTTGCAAATTTTTCACCCGTGTTTTATAACTCCAATTGCCGGCATAAATGGAATAAGTACTGTTATAAATTTGGCTTAATGCTACTACACCAGATGCATTGGCCGTAAAACTGAAATTGTATTGAAAATTATCAGTAATAAAAACATGTGCATTCGGAATGGGGTTTCCTGTGGCGGAATCTACAACGGTCATTAAAATATCAAACGGTACATCAGGCACTAACTCTGCATTAAGAATTACAGTGAGCGCACTATCCAATTGAACATTGTAAATCACTTTTGTAAAATATCCCTGCTTGGTAAATTGCACATCATACAAACCGGCATTTAAAATTCCGGTGGCGTAAGTGCCGAGGTAATTTGTTGAATCAGTAACAGCGGGTTGCAGTAATTCCACATTCACTCCGTTTAATAATGCATTGGTAAAAGTATCAGTCACAGTACCTTTTATGCGACATGCTTTTTGGTAGTTGGCGCCTAAGACAAACAATCCTCCCTGCATGTCGGAAGCGATTATATTTTTTGAAGGCAGGTATGGGTAAACTCCCCAATCTCCGTTAAAGGTAAATCCTGAAAATGGCGAAGTATCAAAGGTTCCAACCTTAATTATATTATCGGGTTGCGATACATCAAAAATCACCACCCCATCACTATAGTAACTGGTTACTGCAAAATCATTGTTGTACAAATGCACATTATGCACCACCGAATTTGAACCTGGTGTTGATTGCACCCGATCTAATTCAGTTATGTTTTGTGTAGCGGAAACATCGTATGCAGTGAGAGAAGAATTTTCCAATTCATCAGTTGTAAAAACAAACTGATTGTCAGAAGTAGGCCACGAGTTGTGTGTGAAAGCAAGTGGAGTGGTAACCTGACCAAGTACAATGAAATTTGTTTTGTCGCTCACATCATAAATCACAAGCTTGCCCTGATAAACTTCGCTTGCCCATAAAGTATCGCCACGAACAAATCCGTCGTGAATATAATTTCCGTTGTATTGAGCAATGTATTGCGGGTTATCAGGGTCGGTGTTTAAATCAAACATCATAGCACCTCTTTCTTCCTGTGGTAAATTGGCATAAGTATTAAATCCGAATAAATACAAAATTCCGTTTTCATCCACCCAGCAGGTATGCGCTTTCTTTAAATCATTACTGTAAAAATGATGATAGCTGATGTTATTGTTAGGCAAGTTGGTTAAATCAATAATAAGCAATGCGCTGTCTTGTTCATTTGTAACATAAGCGTGATGATTAAATGTTTTTATTTCGCGCCACACAATATCTCCATTGTTAGGTTGTGCGGACGGAACATGCGCAACGATTACCGGCGTATCTGGATTGGTGACATTAATTATGGAAACTCCTTGCCAGGTACCAAGTAATGCATATTCATTTCCGAAATCATCAACATATCCATACAAACTTGAGTATGTGTTTGTAAAATCTAACTGACTGCGAAGCGTAAGATTTATGTTTTGTGAAAAAGAAATCTGCCAAAACATTAGCAGCACTGAAATCGAAATTATTTTTTTCATGAATAGGGTTTGTGAAATTTATTTTTCTCTGATTAATTTATTATTCCTAAAAGAAAGTATGTAAACATGTTTGTTTTCAATAAAATCTGTGGTCAGATTATCTGCATTTATCACAGGCTGAAACCTGTAATTGACCCCTAAAGCTGCTATCGGTTGTTGCAAGTGATCAGCCCATTTATTACCAAACTGTTTCCATAAATTCCCGATAGATAAAACCAGGCTGTAACCCTGGTAACTATATTCAGTTGGTCGGGTGTGATATTTTCTTTTAAATTCATTTCGGAATTTTATGAAATTATATAATGAGTCGTCGGCATAAAAAGAACTGGTGATATGCGTGTTCAGTTTTTGTAAATAATCTAACCGGAGTGTTTCCATCTCAGTCCAGGTAGGCATTCCAAACAAAGTGATTTTATAATATTCTGTTAATTCAAAGAGTTTTTTTGAAAGCAGATTCACAAACTCTTCATCGAAACTCGGAATGATAATAATGTTGTTGTCAATAGCGGTTAAAAAATCATCTGTTTTATAAAAACTGCTGTCGCCTTTTTCGGTGAGTTCAATTGGTTTAGTTTTTAAAATGGATTTGAAATAGGCTGCATATTCCGATTCGCCCTGGAGTCGATTATAAAGAAGCAGTATTTTTTTACCGGGATATTTTGAATTGATAAAAAGTGCCAGTTGCTCACAATGTGTTTTCAATCCGGCATTGGCTAAAATAAAGTTCGGATTGTTTGCAGAAAGGTTTTGCGATGAAGAAAGAGGAGAGAAGATGACTTGTTTTTTCTGGTCCATTAATTTTTCGGCAAGCGATACCTGAAAATTATTTACCGGACCAATAAACACATCAGCATTTTTTGCAAAAGTGGAATTCATAAAACCACGAACACGGTCAGTATCTTTTTGCGAATCAAAAATGTTCATTTCCATTTTAACCCCCGCACGATCTAATGAATCAAGAGCAAGTTCTACTCCATTAAAATATTGAATGGCCAAAGTAGATTTATCATTAATCGAAACTATTTCAATACCGAGCGAATCAAATTCAATTTCATTGGTAAAAAACGGAAGTAGCAAAGCCAGCTTCATGGTTTGTTTCTCACTTGGCTTCGGATCTGAAATATTTTCTGTTGAACTGATTTTCTTTACAGTATCAGTTTCAAACACCTGATTATCGTTCGGCCAAACATGCGGAGTTTTGGAAGTGGTTGAACAACCAAGCACTGATGAAATAAATAAAATGAAAATCAGTTTAAACATTAATTGTAATTCAAAATTCATTGTATCAAAAACCTGAAACTAAAAAACTCGAAGCTAAAACTACTCCCACTCAATTGTTGCAGGCGGTTTACTTGAAATATCATAAACCACTCGGTTAATTCCTTTCACACTGTTAATGATGTCGTTACTTACTCGTGCTAAAAATTCATAAGGCAGGTGACACCAATCCGCAGTCATTCCATCAGTAGATTCCACTGCACGCAATGCAATTACATTTTCGTAAGTCCGTTCATCTCCCATTACACCAACAGATTGCACCGGCAACAAAATAACTCCGGCTTGCCACACTTTATCGTACAGGTTTTCTTTCTTCAGCATTTCAATAAAAATATTATCTGCTTCCTGCAATATCCGAACTTTCTCAGGAGTGATGTCGCTGATAATTCTTATGGCTAATCCAGGCCCCGGGAATGGATGTCGCTTAATAATATCATCGGGTAATTTTAATTCGCGACCAACTCTACGAACCTCATCTTTAAAAAGTAAACGCAATGGTTCCAGTACCTGCATATTCATTTCAGCAGGCAAACCACCCACATTGTGATGCGATTTAATAGTAACAGAAGGGCCATGAACCGAAACCGATTCTATCACATCCGGATAAATGGTTCCCTGTGCCAACCATTTTATTTTCATTCCAATATCGGGTCGCGCTTTCAAGCGATGCGCTTCTTCATCAAACACTTCAATAAATAATCGGCCGATAATTTTTCGTTTTGTTTCGGGGTCAACCACATCTTTCAATTCTCGAATAAATCGTTCTGATGCATCAACTCCTTTTATGTTCAGGCCCATTCCTTCGTAGGCTTTCAATACTTTTTCAAATTCATTCTTTCGCAACAATCCATTGTTCACAAAAATGCAATGCAGGTTTTTTCCAATGGCATTGTGAATTAATCCTGCGGCAACAGTGCTGTCAACTCCACCTGATAAAGCAAGTATTACTTCATCGTTTCCGACTTTATTTTTTATCTGTTCAACAGTTGAATGAACAAATGATGCTGGAGTCCATGATTGATGGCAACCACAAATGTTTATGCAAAAATTTTGTAGGATTTTTTTTCCTTCAATGGTGTGTGTTACTTCAGGATGAAACTGAATGCCATAAACAGGATATGCATATGTAGCATCAGCACTTCTGAAAGCCGCAACCGGAATACTTTCGGTAGAAGCAATGAGTTCAAAATGTTGAGGGATTTTTGCAATGGTATCAGCATGACTCATCCAGACCTGCGAGTTGTGTTCCACATTTTTTAATAAAACATCATCGTCCTGCAAATGATGTAAATGGGCGCGGCCATATTCGCGTTTATTACTTTTCACTACTTGACCTCCACCGAGTTCAGCAATCAATTGCGCGCCATAACAAATGCCAAGCACCGGTTTTTTTCCAAGCAGTTCACTAAGATTTACAGAGGGAAAATCTTTATCGTGTACTGAACAAGGACTTCCGCTCAAAATAATTCCCTTCACACTTTCATCAATAACAATTGCGTGGTGATACGGATAAATTTCGCAGTAAATATTCAGCTCGCGAATTCTTCGGGCAATCAATTGAGTGTATTGCGAACCAAAATCAAGAATCAGGATTTTTTCTTCCATGAGGCTGCGAAAATAATCTGAAAGAGTTTAGTATGTTGTTTGAATACCGAATACAAAAAGATTTTATTTATTGCAGGATTAACATTTCATTTTTCACATTTGCATCGTGAATACATCAACCGTCGGCCAGTTATTTATTTCAAAATTAAAAGAGAACGAAAAAATTCTCTGGACCGGAGTACCAAAACAAAAAATATTGTTGCGCGATATAGATATGATTCTCGTTCCGGTCAGCATCATCGCCATTGGCTTCGGAGTGTTTTTAAATTTTGCGATTTTTTATTACCAGCAATTTTTCTTTCTGCCAATTTCCATCACCGTTGCACTCGCAGGTTTTTACATCGGCATCTTTCGGTTCTTCATTGATTCAAAAAGAAGAAAATCAATCTGGTACTGTGTGACTGATAAAAGAATTCTGATGCTCTCCGGAAAAAATCAACAAAAATTTCAAACATTGCCATTAAAAGATATTGAGCAACTGGATTATTCAGAAGAGAAAGATGACAGCGGATTTATTTTTTTTGGAAATACCAACCCGATATGGCCATGGTTGTTCGGTAAATTCTTTTTCACCTTCGGCGCCATTCCCGGTTTTGAATTAATACCTGATGTTCAAAAAGTAAATTTAATAATCAAGGAAGCCATCGGCAATTATGTTGACCCGTTTGTATTGGAGAAAGTGAAGCCGGATGCGAAGAGTTTGAATTAGGAAAATATTATTTCTTTTTCTTCTTCACCTTGTAAACTGTTTTCGGTTCGCGCGCAACCTGAATTTTATTTGATGGATGCGCATAAACTTTTTTCATAATTGCTTTCACATTTCCAAGCATCAGTGATTCCAATGGAATTTTTAACCCTTTATGCAATGCAACAATCATTGTTTGTGTGAGTGAGCGCCTGCCATTCAGTATTTCTGAAACACGCGATTCGCTGCCAATGTATTTTACTAAATCAGCGCGCTTCAATCCCATGTTTTCCATTTTGAGTTTTATGTATTCAATCGGGTCAGGGTCGCCAATCGGATAATTTTTTTCTTCATAATCCTCAATCAAAATGGCGAGCACTTCTGCTTCATCAGCATCGGGTCCTGATTGCGCATCAAATACTTTTTCAAGTCGCTTCAAGGCAACTTCATAATCTTTTTCTGTTTTAATTGCTTTAAAAGTATTCATGAGTTTAAATTTTTGTTGCATCAATTTTATCATATTCAGCATGTGTTCCAATGAATCTAATCCAGCACCGACTATACTTGAAATTCAATTTCACAATTAATCTGTACTTGTTTCCTTTAATGTTAAACACCACTCTGTTATCAGTTAGAATACTTGCTGAACCATTTTCTTTCTTAATGTCATTCGGAGAATTCCAATTGGCTTTTTTAGTTTCCTTAAACCAAAATTTTAATTGCTGCTCAGCATCGGGATGCTTTTCATAAAATTCACGCAATGTTTTGAAAGCAATTATTCTCATCTCCTACAAAAATAATATAACTTCCCAAATTGGGAAAAATAAATTTCACCTAAAGCCCAAACTGCACAAAGTGATAATCACAGTGAACATACACCCAACGGCCCCACTGGGTTTTATTCATGCGACCAAATAAAGGATGCTTTAAGGGAAATGTATTTGTGTTGAGCAGTTGATTTAATTTTTGAAGGAAGAATTGTTTTTCATTTTCAAAATTATCGACTGATAATTTATTCCGTACAATATCTATTTCTTTAAAAGTGCGGATAGGTTTTTTCTTCAGCCTTTTAATTGAAGGCCGCATATTTAAAAAAGCCATCCACCGAAAAATTGTTCGAGATAAAAACCTGCTTTTGTCAGGTAGAATAATTTCTCCTAACGCTAACTGATTAGCCATTGTTAAATGATGAAGCATTTGCGATGGATTCATCACGCCAAATAATCCAGTTGAATCGGTTGATAATAAGTTCAATCGCGTAAATATTTCTTCCTTAGCTGCCGAATCAAAAATTGTTTTCATCATTATTGTTTTAATGCAAGTGTTTATCAACCTTGCTTCTTGATTCTAAGTTCCATCGTAAACCGCCCCCGAAGTTGGAGTTTCGTTCAACTCAATTTTCTTCAGCATCGGAAGTTTAGGTTTTATCTGATTCCATATCCAAAGGGTTATTTTTTCGCAAGTAGGATTTTCCAATCCCGGAATATTATTCAGTAATTTATGATCAATGCTGTCTATAATCGGAGCAATCACTTTTTTTATTTCCGAAAAATCCATCACCCATTCGAGTTCGGGTACTGGTTTTCCTTCGAGGTAAACCACCAACCGATAAGTGTGTCCGTGAATTTCACGACACTTATGTTCAGGCGGTACTTTTGGAAGAAAATGTGCGGAGTCGAAGCTGAATTGTTTGAAGATGAGCATAAGTCCTTTGAAGAAATCTCTTAACTAAACCAGGGAAGCTTCTAAAGTTATTTGACCGCTTAGTGATTTGCTGATAGGACAGGTGACTCTTGCTTCTTCTGCAATCTCCGCAAATTGTTCGGCAGTGCAACCTGGTACTTTTGCTTTTACTACTAAATGAGATTCGATGATTGCACCATTTTCAAGATTAACAGTGCAGGTTGTTTCTATTGAATCAGTTTTAAATCCTGCTTTCTCTGTCAGAAAACTAAGTTTCATTGAATAACAACCGGCATGTGCGGCAGCAATTAATTCTTCCGGATTTGAACCGGCAGCATTTTCAAATCGTGTGGCCCAGGTGTATGGTAAATTTTTTACCAGATTACTTTGAGTAGTTAAACTTCCTGTTCCTTCTTTTCCTGTTCCTGTCCAAAGGGCTGTTGCGTTTCTTTTCATTGGTTATTTTATTTTGATTGTTTAGATAATTGATTTTTTCGATTTCTTCAGAATACAATAGATTCTGACCTATCGATTTCGGGGCGCAAACATAATTATTCTGCTTGCTTTTTTATCTGCTCTTTTCGTTTACATTTGCCACTCCAAAAAAAGTAAAGACGCATTTAAAATGAAATTGACGAAAGAAACAAGACAGGAAATTGTAACCAAGTTTGGCGGAAACGCTAAAAACACAGGCGCTGCCGAAGTTCAGGTTGCATTATTAACAGAGCGCATTCAGCATATCACAGGTCACTTAGGCGGACAAAAAAATGATGTAAACTCAGCTCGTGGTTTAATGAGATTGGTTAGCCAACGCAAAAGATTGTTGCACCACCTTTCTGAAACCAATTTGACTTCTTATCGCCAGTTGATTAAGGACTTAAATCTTCGTAAGTAATTCGTTGAATTATTTACTGCATAAATATTTTTTCAAAACAATTTGAAGAGTCGAAATAAGGTGCCCCAAAGCTTCTGTTCGACTCTTTGCTTTTTAAAATAATAAGATTCTCATGGGAAATAAAATAGGAATTAATCACACATTTGATAGTGGCGACGGTCGCACTATAACCATTGAAACCGGAAAACTCGCTGCACAGGCACATGGTTCAGTGGTGGTTCGTCAGGGTGATTGCATGTTGCTTGCTACTGTTGTTGCAAGTTCTGAATTAAAAGAAGGGCAGGATTTCTTTCCTCTCTCGGTTGATTACCAGGAAAAATTTGCTTCTGCCGGAAGAATTCCAGGTGGATTTTTTAAACGCGAAAGACAACTTTCTGAATATGAAATTTTAATCTGTCGCATTGTTGACCGCGTGCTTCGTCCACTTTTCAACGAAGATTATTTGTGCGATACACAGGTAATGATTCAAATGATTTCTTCTGACCCAACTATTGCTCCCGATTCATTGGCGGCACTGGCTGCGTCCGCTGCTCTTTCTGTTTCTGATATTCCGTTCAACGGACCTATTTCTGAAGTTCGTGTTTGCAAGATTGATGGAAAGTTTGTGGTGAATCCACTTCGTGCTGATATTGAAAGAGCCGAATTAGATATTTTAGTTGGTGCATCTGCAACAAGTGTGGTGATGGTGGAAGGTGAGGCGAAAGAAGTTTCGGAAGCAGATTTTTTAGAAGCAATTAAAATCGGACACGAAGCAGTTAAACTTCATTGCAAAGCGCAGTTGGAATTAAGAGCGAAAGTGGGTGTAACAACAATTCGCGAATATCAAAAGCCGGCTGTAGATGAAGAATTAAAAAAGAAAATTTATGCTGAATATCGTACTGAAGTTTATGCAGTTGCGGCTTCAGGAGTAAGTAAGGATAAACGCAAAGTTGGTTTCACTGCCATTAAGGATAAGATAAAAGCGCAGTATGCCGAGGCCGAAGACGGACAATTAAAACTCGCGAAAAAATATTACAGCGAACTGGAGTATGATGTAATGCGCGATATGATACTCGACGACAGCAAAAGATTAGACGGAAGAAAGATGGATGAAATTCGCCCAATTTGGATTGAGCCCGATTACATTCCATCGGCACATGGGTCAGCCGTTTTTACCCGTGGCGAAACACAATCATTAACCACTGTTACATTGGGAACAAAACTCGATGAGCAGATGCTGGATAAAGCAATGGAAATGCTTTATTCAAAATTCATGTTGCATTACAATTTCCCGGGGTTCAGCACTGGTGAGGTAAAACCAAATCGTGGTACAAGCCGTCGTGAGGTGGGTCATGGTAATCTGGCTATGCGTTCATTAAAAAATCAATTGCCGCAGGGCGAAGAAAATCCTTATACCATTCGTGTGGTTTCTGATATTCTTGAATCGAATGGTTCATCGTCAATGGCTACTGTTTGCGCAGGTTCTATTGCCTTGCATGATGCTGGAGTGAAAATGAAAAATCATGTTTCAGGAATTGCAATGGGATTAATTACCGGAGCGAACGGAAAGTTTGCTGTGCTGTCAGATATTCTTGGCGATGAAGATCACCTCGGTGATATGGATTTTAAAGTAACCGGAACCAAGAATGGAATTTGCGGTTGCCAGATGGATATAAAAGTGCAGGGATTAAGTTTTGAAATTATGGCAAAGGCATTGGAGCAAGCGCGTCAGGGTCGCTTGCACATTTTGAATCTGATGTACGAAGCACAACCTGCTGCGCGCGAAGATTTGAAACCATTTACTCCGCGCATGGTGAAATTGTATGTGCCGCAGGAGATGATCGGACCAATCATTGGCCCGGGTGGAAAAAACATTCAGGAATTACAACGCTCCACCGGAACCATTGTAACCATTGAAGACAAGGACGGTAGAGGAGAAGTAGTTATCTCATCAACCAACAAGGAAGGTTTGGATGCTGCCGTTGCACGGATCAAGGGTTTAACCACTCTGCCCGAAGTTGGAGCCATTTACGAAGGCAAAGTAAAAAGCATAAAAGAGTTTGGTGCCTTTGTTGAGATTCTTCCGGGTAAGGAAGGACTGTTGCACATTTCTGAAGTAAGCCACAAGCGATTGGATACTTTAGATGGCGTATTGAAAGTAGGAGAGATGGTGAAGGTGAAACTGCTCGACATTGATGCTAAAACTGGTAAGTACAAACTCAGCCGTAAAGTATTGTTGGAGAAAACTGAAGGAGCTGCGAGAAATTAAAATGTTATAAAAGTTAAATACAAAAAACCACTCTCAGTATTGAGAGTGGTTTTTTATTTTGGGGAAAAGAATACAGATGGGGCGGGTTTGTCTTCGCGGGTTTGTCAGAACGCGGGTTTGTCTTTGCTGCATCTGCCTTGCGGCAGTAGGTTTTGCGTTAGAGCGTTTTTGTTAACCTTATTCGCAGCACGGAAACATTCCGTGCCGAGCAGGCAGTTTGCGAGCTACTGCGGCATTGCTCCTTACCCGAACCAGTCAGGATTAT
>CAMDOA010000051.1 GCA_945903305.1 Chitinophaga pinensis | reverse complement strand
GGCCAATTTTGCGAATGTGTTTTACCGTGGTACCACTTAAAAATAAATCATTACCGATCTTCTGATAAATATTTAAAGGTTTGCCGCAATAGGAATTGGTGGTTACCTGATCCAATTCATTTTCCTGATCCTTTGCAGTCAGATCACTACGGTAACCCTGACCTTTGAAATATTTTTTCCACAGTATTGCTATCATGCTGAATAGTGCCATCAACGAAGCATGGTTCGAGCGTTGTAGTTGAACCATCACTGGTACCAAATCATCATCATTGGAAAAAGTAATTTTACAAGCATAAATTTTTTCAATGCCAGACGCCTTAGCGTAGCGGACATACTTCATACCATCAATAACAGCATTCACTTCTTTATTGTCGATGGTACGCTTCACAAAGAAAACAGGCTTCAATCGGCCATGCTTACTGTATGATTCAATAATGCCTTCATGTTCAGTTTCCTCTAATGTTGGGAAGGCATCTGAGTGTTCAGCAGAAGGATCTAAAACCTTCGGGCTGATCATCATGTACTCCTTTTGGAGATTCGGGGTTTGGCTTTCAACAGGATTCATCTCGACTGTTGTTTTTGATTGGTTTTCCATTTTATTTTTACTGATTTATTTACAAGGTGATTGAATGGATTAAAAGCCAGCATGGCTATTTTGCTCCATAAATTTTTCGATCCATGATATCCGGTAATAGATTTTTTTACCAGATGGCATGGAATATTTCAAACCATTATTACGATAGCGAGCAGCAGTTTTACGGCTGATATGGAACTGCTGGCAGAATTCAGCTTCATCAATAAAGCGATCCTGTGAATACCCCGAAAGCATAGCAATGATTTTCTCCAGATAGGGAAGGAGTATTGGTAAGCCACCACAGTTGAAGTTGTTATGATGCGCCAATTTAGCAACATGTAATTTGGTATAATCAATTATAGGTAACTGGCTATTAACTGTTACAAATGGAGTCGATCCATCAATTGTACTGTGTGATTGTAACTTTTTTATTCCTTGTATCATCGTATGAATATTTAACGATACAAAAATGAGGAGTAAATAAGCCCTACCGCTTTACTTTACATTACTTATGATAAAGAGTAAGGTAATGATAAAATGACCTTATATTTTCGATAGAGTTTCTATGATGTCATCAATAGTTTTTTGTTCAGCACATTTAGCCGCACTTCCAAAGCTTTGTTTTAAATTTTCCAGCGGGTTGTTATTCCCTTGAAAAAATATTTTTCTCATGCTACCATATAAATCTTCAGGCCTTGAGATTAATTTTTTCTTTTCCAATTGTTCTAAAAAATAGAAAAGGGAAACTTTCGAAATATGCTTTTTATTTTTTGTTAATATTTTCCATTTTATGATTGGACTAAATGTTACAGGTACTCCTGAAAAACCGCGAGTAAATTCTGCATCACTACATTCTATATAATTTACATCAATCATGGATTTATATAGTTTTTTAATTTGCTTTTCATTGCCAATCCAATTAAAAGATAATGATTCATTTTCTTTTTTTAATGCAACACTTTTAAAATCATTTATTTTTTTCTTTAGTCCTGTTTGATACTTCTCTAATGCTTTGCATTGTGCAAGCTCAAAACCAAATGTTTTTATAAATCCAGAATTTTTCCAATGTTCAAATTCAAGATCGTACTGAAAAAATCTGTTTGCACTTCTGATCTTTTCATTGCTATAAAACTTTGGAAGTTTTATATTCTTAATTTTTAAAGTTTCAAGCATGTTGTTTTTTTGAACAAATTCAATAATAAATTCATGCTGCTTAAGCGGTAAGTCTGAGTGTAACAGTTTATAAATGAATTCTTGTTCTTTAATGATACCTTCTAATCTTCTTTCTAATGATTCGGTTGATGATTTTCTTTCAATTATTTTGTCAACTGCAATTAATAAAAATGAATAATATAAGTCGGTATTATTCTCCAACTCATTCCTTCTTTTATTATCAGCAATATCGTTAAGTGGTTTCTTCACTGACAAGGATTAATAATCCATTTTCTTTTTTTTATTATTTAAAACTTGAAGAAGATTTTGATAAAAATGCAGTGCACTCATAAGGTTATAACGACTATGACTTTTTCGATTCATAAATTTTGGTGAGCTTCTTAATTTTTTCTCAAACTTTTTTAACTGTATAATATTCTTTAGCTTATAAAGTTCATCCTTATCCAAGTCCAAATCATTTTCTATTAAACTGATATAATTCATATAAACTTTTATACTTTTTAGTTTTCGTCGAGGATTCCGACTATAACTCTCCAACCATAATTGATAAATTGATTTGTTGTTCATTTAAGAATTGGAAATATATTATGTAATCATTAGAAAACAATTCTCAATAAACAAGAACTACCAACTATTCAAATTCTATTTATACCTTACCTATGTCTTACCCAGCATAGTGTTAAAAACACGAAAGCCTTGCAGTGCAAGGCTTTGGGAGAAACTTTAGTGGGCCCACAGGGACTTGAACCCCGGACCAACGGATTATGAGTCCGCTGCTCTAACCAACTGAGCTATGGGCCCTGAAATTTTCAGAGCGCCAAAAATAAAAATAAATAGCGCCTTCGCAATTCAACAAATAATTAATAGTGAAATGCGTGGCCACCAATCATTCATAATTCCATCATTTCAAACAATTAAATTCAGGTTGTTGAATGATTTTCAATTCAGTGCATTTTGATTGAAAGTCTTCTTCTACTTTTGAACTCAATAAAAATTTTAGAATTCCGTTAATCAACTAATCTCAACTAAAGAAAATAAATACTATGAGTAAAAAAATAATTGTGCTCGCGATAATCACTTTTATTTCTGTAAATGCAATTGCACAAACAGAAAATACTGACGGCGGCAGCGGCGAATCAAAAGGTTTTCGTTTTGGTTTGCAGTTTAGCCCGCAATTGTGCTGGCTGAAAAATCAAGATAAATTGACAAATGCCTCAGGAGTAAAATTTGGATTCAATTATGGGTTGCTTGCTGATTTTTCTTTGGCTCAACGGTATGCGTTTGCTACGGGTATAAATATCAGCCAAAACTCAGCCACTATTCAATACAACGACACCATTATGTTTAACAGTTTTAAAACTGATACTTTCCAAATAGGCACAAAAGTTTCGTACTCAAAAATTCAATATGTTGAAATTCCGCTCGTATTAAAATTGAAGACTAACGAAATCGGATATATCACTTATTTCGGCCAATTTGGTTTTAATCTTGGTTTAAGCACTGGCGTAAAAGGAAGCATTTCTGATCCGTTGAATTCTACTCATAATAAAGTGGATGAAGATTTAGGTGCTGATATTTCACCTTTTAATTTATCGTTAAACATTGGAGCAGGCATTGAATATTCACTTTCGAAAAGCACTGCGTTTGTTACATCCATTAGTTTTCACAATGGTTTCATTGATGTTTCTGACAGTCCTAAAAATTTTAAAACAAAATCTATTCTGAATCAAGTAGAGCTTCGCCTCGGAATTCTGTTTTAAAGAAACAATCAATTACAAATTACTTTTGTGTCCCGGAGAAATTTCTTCGGGACATTTTTTTTAGAAAAAATCCTGTGCAACAAAACTTCATCATTCACATATGCAAAGCATTCATGAGTACCAATTTTTAAAAATCACCTAACGAATAATTTACTATTCACAACATGCGCATTGCACTTGCACAACAGAATTACATGATTGGCGATTTCGAAGGGAATCGATCAAAAATTATTTCTGCCATTCGTAAAGCAAAAACAAATACTGCTGACTTAATTGTTTTTTCAGAGTTGTGTGTGTGTGGTTATCCGCCTCGTGATTTTTTAGAGTTTGATGATTTTATTTTTCGTTGTGAAGAAAGCGTGGAGTTGATAGCGAAGGAATGTGTAGGAATTGCAGCAATTGTAGGTGCGCCATCACGCAATCCGGTTGTGAAAGGAAAAGATTTATTTAACTCCGCATATTTTTTAGTGGATGGAAAAGTGAAACAGGTCATTCATAAAACACTGCTTCCGACTTACGATATTTTTGATGAGGTGCGATATTTCGAATCGAATAGCGAATGGAAGCTCATTGAATTTATAGGGTATAAAATTGCCGTAACTATTTGTGAAGACATCTGGAATGTAAGTGCAAATCCATTGTATGTAAAAACACCGATGGATGAATTGGCAAAGCTGAATCCTGATTTCATGATTAATCTTTCAGCATCACCATTAGATTACGGGCACCAGCTGGAGCGTGTTTTTTTATTGAAAGAAATTTCTCTTCGTTATCATCTGCCTGTTTATTACTGCAACACTGTTGGTGCGCAAACCGAATTGATTTTTGATGGAGGTTCTCTTGTTGTTTCTCCAAATGGAAAAATTATGGAGGAGATGAATTTTTTTGAAGAACAGATTTCCATTTTCAATCACGATGAAGTGTTGTTGAATGAAATTGATTCAGATAAATTTTCATCAAAACAAAAAGCAGAGCTGATACATGATGCCTTAGTTATGGCTATTCGTGATTATTTCAGCAAACTGAAATTTAAAAAAGCCATTCTCGGATTAAGTGGCGGAATAGATTCGGCAGTTGTTTTAGCACTTTCAGTTGAAGCACTGGGAAAAGAAAATGTATTGCCGGTTTTATTGCCATCCGAATTTTCATCACAACATTCCATTGATGATTCCATTTCAATATGTAAAAATATTGGTGTGAAGTGTGAAATCATACCAATCAAATCTGTTTACCAGGAATATTTAAAAACCTTGCAGCCGTCTTTCGAAGAAAAACCATTTGACCTGACTGAAGAAAACCTGCAGGCACGCATTCGTGCAGGAATTTTAATGGCACTCTCCAACAAGCATCAATATATTTTACTCAACACTTCCAACAAAAGCGAAGCAGCCGTTGGTTACGGAACTTTGTATGGCGATATGTGCGGTGGCCTTTCAGTTATTGGTGATGTATATAAAACAGAAGTATATGAATTGGCGCGCTACATCAACCGCAATAAAGAAATTATTCCTGAAAATAGTATATCAAAACCACCATCAGCCGAGTTGCGACCAAATCAAAAAGACAGCGACTCGTTACCGGACTATGATGTGCTTGATAAAATTTTATTTCAGTACATCGAAAAAAGAAAAGGCCCGCGCGAATTATTTGAAATGGGTTTTGAAAAAAATTTAGTCGAGCGCGTTTTAAAACTGGTGAACGCTAACGAGTATAAGCGGCATCAAACTCCCCCCATACTTCGTGTATCATCAAAAGCTTTTGGTTCGGGAAGGCGGTTGCCAATTGTTGGTCGATATTTATCTTAATGAATGAGGATTTAAAAAAATTGTCACGACCTGTTTTTAAAAACTTTTACTTGAGAATATTCAAACGCTATGTCTTCTCATAATATAAAAATTTCATTTCCTAAAAACCTGTTGCGATGGAGTAAAAAAAACGATCGCAATTTTCCATGGAAACAAACAACCGATCCATATAAAATTTGGCTTTCAGAAATTATATTACAACAAACAAGAGTAGAACAAGGGACTCCGTATTATTTAAAAATGATAGCGCTTTTTCCAACTGTTGAGCATTTGGCAAAAGCAAAAGAGGATGCTGTATTAAAGGCGTGGCAAGGGTTAGGATATTATTCGCGTGCCAGAAATTTGCATTCGGCAGCAAAATATATTGTTGATGAATTGAAGGGGAAATTTCCTGTAGATTATAATGGATGGTTAATATTGAAAGGCGTGGGACCCTATGCAGCCGCAGCAATTGTTTCGTTTGCTTACAACTTACCACACGCGGTAGTTGATGGAAATGTATATCGGGTACTCGCTCGATGTTTTGGAATTGAAACACCGATTGATTCCACAGAAGGAAAAAAAAGATTTTCAATTCTGGCGAATGAACTCCTTAAAAAAAAAGATGCAGGCCGTTTCAATCAGGCGATTATGGATTTGGGAGCAACAATTTGCAAACCTTCATCTCCGTTATGTAATGCTTGTCCGATAGGCAAAAACTGTTTTGCAAAAAAAAACAGTTTGATTTCATCGCTACCTGTAAAAAATAAAAAGGTAAAAATCAAGCCCCGGTTTTTCCATTATATGATTGCCCATTCTGAAAAAGGATTTTTATTTGAAAAAAGAACCGGTAACGATATTTGGAAAGGATTATATCAGTTTCCACTAATCGAAGCGACAAAATTTTTAACGCCTCTGCAATTATCATCGCATCAGATTATTAAAAACATTTCATCATCGACCAAAATAAAAATTATTGAAAGTTTAATGAGCAAACAGCTTCTTTCACACCAAAAAATTGAAGCTAAATTTTTTATACTTCATGCAAAGAAAATTAATACAGAAAAATACATAGTAGAAAAAAAGAAACACATCAAAAACCTGGCTGTTCCTAAAATTATTGACCAATACATAAAAAACTTTATACATTAGTCTCACATTAAAACACAAAAAACATGAGAGGAGTAAACAAAGTAATCTTAATGGGTAATATCGGGAGTGACCCTGAAATTCAAACCCTCGAAGGTGGAATTAAACTCGCCAAATTCCGCTTAGCAACTACAGAAGGTATAAAAGACAAAAACGGAAACCGCATTACCGAATGGCATAATATTATTGCCTGGCGATTTTTAGGTGAGTTTTGCGAAAAATATGTGCGCAAAGGCGATTTGATTTTTATTGAAGGCAGAATAAGAACCCACAGCTGGAATGATGCAAATAATAACAAGCATTATAAAACCGAAATAGTGGCTGATACTATAAACATTCATTCAAGAAAAGATAGTGGATTAAAACATTCAACTGAAGCGGCAAACACTTCTGTTCCAGTTGAATCGAATGTAGAACCCGGCTCATCAGATAATGAAGTGGCCGACGATCTTCCGTTTTAAATAACAAATAATTAATTACGAAAAAAATTCATTGAACAGCTATTTAGATTCTGACAGTAGTGTGCGGTTGATAATTATTTTATTCTCCCTTGATTTTCAACCGCTCTCCTTTTTTCTGCTATTTATTTCTCTAATCGCACTGCTTTTAATTGTCTCCATCACTTTATTAGGCGGGGCACAAGCAGCTATATTTTCTTTAAGTTCAAATGATTTACAGGAGTTGCAGTTGCGCTCGTCAAAGCGATATCAGTACTTAATCAGGTTGATGGAAAAACCTCGATACCTTTTAACCACTATCAATGTACTGCAAACTTTTTTTTCGGTTTTGCTGGTATTGTTAATTGGTTTAATGATAATCGAATCTACGCTGATTAATTTATCACAAATGCGTTGGTGGGTTCTATTGCCTGAAATAGTTGTTGTCACAGTATTAATGATTGTTTTACAACACATCATTCCAAGAACTTTTGCTGAAAAAAATAATATTGTATGGACTTTATGGACATTGCCCGGATTGTTTTTTTTAGAAAAATTATTCAAGCCATTTACATTACTGGCCATGCGGGGGGTGTCTGTAACATTTAATAATGACGACGAGAAAAAAAAGAATGAAGTAAAAATTTATGGAGCAAACGAAACTCCAGAAAACATTAGTCCGGAAAAACAGGAAGCAAGATTTTTAAAAGGAATTTTAAAATTCGGAAGCACTCAGGTAAAAGAAGTAATGAAACCTCGGTTTGATATGATTGCGCTGGATGCCGGCAAATCGTTCGAAGAAATTTTAAAAGTCGTAAAAGATTCCGGGTACTCACGCATGCCGGTTTATCGTAATATCGCTGATAATGTAATTGGTATTTTATATACTAAAGACATGTTGCAGTTTCTTCAATCGAACAATGAAGTCAACTGGTTGAAAATATTGCGCCCTGCTTTTTTTGTTCCGGAAGGAAAAAAGATTTCAGATTTATTGTTAGAATTTCAGGCGAAGATGCTGCACATAGCCGTGGTGATTGATGAATATGGAAGTACTGCAGGCATTGTAACTTTAGAAGATATTCTAGAAGAAATTATCGGTGAAATTCGTGATGAGTTAGATGAAAAAACAGATTTTGATTTTACACAGCTTGATAAAAATAATTTTGTTTTCGAAGGAAAAACTTTACTCAACGATATGTATCGTGCCATGGGAATTAAAGACCAGCCGTTTGAAGATATAAAGGGCGATGTGGATTCCATCGGCGGATTGATACTGGAACTGAGTGGAAAAATTCCGGAAGTGAATGAAGAAATTGATTTCAAAAAATTTCGTTTCAAGGTTTTGAATATGGATAATCACCGAATCAGAAGAGTAAAGGTTACTTTATTAGAAGAAGTATTAATATGAAAATTTGATGATAGAATTGAAAAAAATAATTACACATAGTTTTCTTTTTCTGAGTATAGTTTTCATTGTTGCCTGCAATGAAGAATACACTCCGAAACCGAAAGGATATTTCCGGATTTCGTTTCCTGAACATGCTTATAAATTATACAACCCCGATTATTGTCCGTTCTCATTTGAATATCCCGTGTATGCAAACATTTCGCGCGACACTGTTTTTTTTGATACTGTTCCTGAAAACCCATGTTGGATGACTGTAAATTTTCCGGATTTCAATGGTTCTGTTTTTCTGAGTTATAAAGAAATAAATGCAAGGCATGGCTTGGCAAAATTGATTGATGATTTTCATGTGCTTGCTTTCAAACACACTGTGAAAGCATCGGGCATTGACGAGAGCATTATTAATTCAAAAAACAAAGTGTTTGGTTTGTATTTCAATATCGGTGGAAATGCCGCATCGAACATTCAGTTTTTTGCAACCGACAGTATCCACCATTTTATTCGCGGATCATTGTATTTTAATAATCAGCCAAATGTTGATTCACTTGGTCCGGTTATTCGTTTTGTAGAAAAGGATATTCAACACCTGATTGGAACTTTGAAGTGGAAATAGATTGTAACTACTTCAGTCATCGGTCACATCACTGATGCTTCGCTTGGAACAAAACTGATTACCAAGGCAAACAACATTCACGACCTGACTGCGCAGGGGTGGAATGCGTTTAAGAAAAGTTAGTTGATGATTTTTTTGTGATTGAATAACAATGGAAAATATTTTCTGTTTGCATTTATTTTTTATTCCGGTGCATCATAAATTTCATTCCAAATTGACAAGGAGGAGTAAAATAATAATCATCTCCTTTTTTTGAACTGATATTTAAAGTAAGGTATATGCGTAACCATTTAGAGCGTGGATCATAAAGTTCAATCGATGGTTGAAACAAAAAACTTCTTGGATAAAAAACCTCTTTATAGCTTTGATAGCCTGTTGAAGTTAAATAATACACTTTTTCAGTTTGAAATAAATAGGAGACCTTTCCTGTTAATGAAAAATTAATTTTTCTATTCTTAAAATATATTGAAGGTTGAATCGATGGGATTAAATAATCTGGTTCACCACTTTCCCACCAATGATTTCCGGTATAAGTCCAATCAGATGCCTGATGCCTGATGTGATACGAGGTTCTTTCGTAGGTTAATCCGGGGACTATTTCAAAACCAGTTCCTTTTAAATTTTCTTTGAAATAACCTGTGCTTAAATTAATAGAAAATGCTTTTGAACCCCAAGAATCACCATATATCGCATGAATAAAATCGAAATCACCTTGTAGCGATGATGAAACAAATAGATGATTCGTAAAACTGTGAGCAAAACCTAAATGCAGGTTGGAAACATTAAAATAAGGTTGAATTACAAACTTGGTTTGCCTTGAAGAATCGAAACCATAGACATCAATTTGTTGAGGATAAAAACGATAATCGCATGATTGCATACAAGTTATTGCAATCAAAACAAGGAAAATATTTTTGAAACGATTGAACATTTTTTATTAAGACAAATTCAAAACTCTTTAAGTTGCAAGTTTCAAGTAAGAAAACTATTTCTCAATTGCACTTACCAAAACAGAATCAAACGGTTTCACTTTTGAACCATAGTGAGCAACATAATTTCCTTGTTCATCAATTAAATATTTATTGAAGTTCCAGCTTACATCGGTTGTTTCTACTCCGTTAAATTCCTTTTTTGTCAGCCATTCATAAATCGGTGCCTGGTCTTTTCCTTTCACATCAATCTTTGCGGCTAACGGAAATGTTACACCATACTTACTTGAGCAAAAAGTTTTAATCTCTTCAGCAGAACCGGGTTCCTGAAATCCGAACTGATTGCATGGAAAGCCTATAATCACCATTTTATCCTTGTATTTTTCATATAGTTTTTCAAGGTCTTCATACTGATAAGTGTATCCACATTGTGATGCAACATTCACAATAAGAATTTTCTTTCCCTTATATTGGGCAAAATCAATAACTCCTTCATTTAAGCCTGTTACTTTAAAATCATAAATTTTTTTACTTGTTTGAAGTGAGGTCATCATAATTATTGTTGCAATTAAAAGTGTTTTCATTTTCGTATTTATTACTATTAACAATACTAACTAATAAATTGTTTGGATACCAACTATTGATTTTCAACTTTGCACCTCAAAATTAAAAACCAGGTTGATGAAGACATCAGTAATGCGAGTGGAAAGATTCAATGCTGCCCATCGTCTTTACCGAAAAGATTGGACTGATGAGAAAAACCAACAGATTTTTGGCTTGTGCGCAAATCCGAATTATCACGGACATAATTATAAGCTTACAGTAAAAGTAACAGGAGAAATTGATGCTGAAACCGGTTATGTAATTGATTTGGGTTGGTTGAGTAATCTCGTAAATAAAGAAGTGCTCGAAAAATTTGACCATCAGAATCTGAATCTCGACACCAAAGAATTCAGCAACTTAAATCCGACAGCAGAAAATATTGCGGGTGTAATTTATGATTTGCTGCGACCACATCTCAATATAAAATTTGACCTGCAGATTTTGCTTGCCGAAACTGACAGAAACATAGTTCAATTCCCCGCTTAATGAAATCCATAAAAATTATTTTGTGCTTGTTGGTTGTGTTTGTTTTTGCTTCATGGAAAAATTATAGCTATAAAAAGGCACCGATCTATAAAGTTGCTTTTTACAACCTTGAAAATTTATATGATACCATTAACGATTTGGATGTGCAGGACGAAGAGTTCACTCCGGCCGGAAAAAATCAATGGACAAGCCCACGATATAAAACCAAGCTGAATCAAATGGCAAAAGTTATTTCGTCCATCGCACCTGATTTTATTGGCTTAGCCGAAATTGAAAACAAAGGAGTATTGGAAGATCTGATAAAAAATCCGCAAATGGTTTCGTTCGGATATGAAATTGTTCATGTCAATTCACCTGATGTGCGCGGCATTGATGTGGCTTTTTTATACCGAAAAAATAAATTCACGGTTACAGAATTTCATGCAATAAAAATTTCGCTTGCCGATGATACTTCTTTTTTAACAAGAGATATTTTGCAGGTCGAAGGAGTTTTATCGAATAAAGATTCGATTTGTTTTTTTATTAATCACTGGCCATCGCGCCGAGGAGGAACTGAACAATCAGAAGTAAAAAGATTGGCCGCTGCATCTGCATTACGAACCGCAGTAAACCAATTTACAATGAAACATCCGAATACGAATGTGATATTGATGGGTGATTTAAATGATAATCCAGGTGATAAAAGCATTGCCTCCATTCTGAAAGCCGACTCAATTGCAAGTGGTTCAACCAATGAATTATTTAATCCGATGCTTTTATTATTCAGCAGGTACAAAATTGGTTCGCTCTACTACAAAGGCAATCAGGATTTATTTGACCAGATAATTGTATCGGACAGATTGGTGGGAAGGAACGGAGGAAAAGAAAAATTAATTTCCAACACAATCATTTACAAACCCGAATGGCTTTTTAAAATCAACAAGTACAAGGAAAACACACCCTGGCGCACCTTTGAAGGCGCTGATTATTCCGGCGGATATAGCGATCATTGTCCGGTATTTATAAATATCAGATTGTAGCTTCGCGGCTGCGATTTACTTTTGCAAAAATGAATTTACTTTCACCCGCAATTAATAAATAATAAGAATGGCATTAGAAACCACAACACACGATTTAGAAGAAGCAGTTATAAAATTTGCCGGCGATTCAGGCGATGGAATGCAACTCACCGGAACTCAATTCACCACCAACTCAGCATTATTCGGAAACGATTTAGGAACCTTTCCTGATTTCCCTGCTGAGATTCGTGCTCCGATAGGAACCGTTGCCGGTGTATCAGGTTTTCAATTACACTTTGGTTCAAAAGAAATTTTTACGCCCGGAGATATTTGCGATGTGCTGGTTGTAATGAACAGCGCCGCATTGAAATCAAACATCAGAAACATCAAGAAAGGAGGAATCATCATTGCGAACACTGCAGGTTTCGATGCAAAAAATCTGAAGCTCGCAAACATGACGAGCAATGCGCTCGAAGACGATTCGCTCAGTAATTATACAGTGATAAAAATTGATGTTACGCGCATGACTCGCGAAGCGCTCACTGATATTCAGTTGGGGATGAAAGAAAAAGACCGTTGCAAAAACATGTTTGTGCTCGGCTTTTTGTACTGGATGTTTAACCGAGAAATGGATAACACCATTAAATTTTTAAACGATAAATTCGGAAAGAAACCGGAAGTGTTGGAAGCAAATCTTCGTGTATTAAAAGCAGGATATTCTTACGGCGATACTACAGAACAATTTACTACAAGATACAAAGTAGAAAAAGCAGTAATGCCTGCCGGAACTTACCGCAGCATCATGGGAAACCAAGCGACTGCACTGGGTTTGGTGGCAGCTTCAAAAAAATCAGGCTTACCGCTTTTCCTCGGTTCATATCCAATCACACCTGCTTCAGATATATTGCATGACCTGGCGAAGTATAAAAGTTTTCGTGTAAAAACTTTTCAGGCAGAAGATGAAATTGCTGCTATTACCTCAGCAATCGGTGCAGCATTCGGTGGAAGTTTAGCCGTAACTACTACATCCGGTCCGGGAATGGCTTTGAAAACAGAAGCGCTTGGATTAGCAACAGTTTTAGAAATTCCATTGGTCATTATAAATGTTCAACGCGGCGGACCATCAACAGGTCTTCCAACAAAAACTGAACAGGCAGATTTATTTCAGGCATACTACGGACGAAATGGCGAGTGTCCGATTCCGATTGTTGCGGCGCAATCTCCTTCTGATTGTTTCAATGCAGTGTATGAAGCATGCCGCATTTCTGTTCAACACATGATTCCTGTAATTCTTTTAACGGACGGATACATTGCAAATGGTGCAGAGCCATGGCGCTTCCCGAAAGAATCGGAACTGGAAGAAATTAAAATTGAATTCGCAAAACCAATGGCAGAAGGCGAAAAGTTTATGCCTTATGCGCGTGATGAAAAACTCTCTCGCCCATGGGCAATTCCCGGAACAAAAGGTTTGGAGCATCGCATTGGCGGGTTGGAAAAACAAAACATCACCGGAAATATTTCTTACGAACCGGAGAATCATGAATTCATGGTGAAACTTCGTGAGGAAAAAGTAGAGCGCATTGCCAATTATATTCCTGAACAAAAAATTGATAGCGGTCCGGCAAAAGGAAAATTATTGGTGCTCGGTTGGGGTGGGACTTTCGGTGCGATAAAAGCAGCAGTGAAAGATTTGAACGAAGAAGGATTTGATATTGCACACGCGCACTTGCGTCACATGCGACCATTCCCGAAAAACCTTGGAGAGATTTTAAACAACTACGATAAAGTTTTGATTCCTGAAATCAACAATGGTCAGTTAGTGAAGATCATTCGTGATAAATATTTTATTGATGCTATGGCGTACAATAAAATTCAGGGACTTCCATTTTTCAAATCTGAATTGATGGATAAAATCAGAGAGATTCTTAAATAATTAATTTCAACTTATACATAAAGAAATGGCTGAAACATTAACAGCAACAAACGGAGAAGTAGCTCTTACCGCAAAAGATTTTGCAACCGACCAGGAAATTCGATGGTGCCCCGGTTGTGGCGATTATTCTATTCTGAAACAAGTGCATACGATTCTTCCGCAATTGGGATTGAAGCAGGAAGACATTGTTTTCATTTCCGGAATCGGGTGTTCATCGCGCTTCCCTTACTACACCGAAACTTTCGGCATGCACAGCATTCATGGTCGTGCAACTGCTGTTGCTTCAGGTTTGAAAGCTGCGCGACCGGAACTCAGCGTCTGGATTGTAACAGGTGATGGCGATGGACTTTCTATTGGTGGAAATCACACCATTCATTTGTTGCGCCGCAACTTTGATGTAAATATTCTTTTGTTCAACAACGAAATTTATGGTTTAACAAAAGGACAATATTCTCCCACTTCACCTGAAAATAAAGTGGCGAAGTCAACGCCATTCGGGTCCATTGATCATCCGTTTAACCCGATTGCTTTGGCATTGGGTGCCGATGCAACTTTTGTTGCACGCAGCATGGATCGCGACCCTGCGCATCTGCAGAATATGTTGTTGCGTTCATACAAACATGCAGGTTCTTCATTCTTAGAAATTTATCAGAACTGTAACATCTTTAACGATATGGCTTTCGAATCTTACACTGAAAAGTCAACCAAGAAAGATGAAGCATTGTTTATGGTGCAAGGTCAACCCTTGGTGTTCGGTGCAAATAATGAAAAAGGAATTAAGCTCGATGGATTTAAACCTGTAATTGTAAATCTGGAAGAAGGCGCATCAAAAGATGATTTGTGGATTCACGACGAACACGATATGGTAAAAGCAAATATTATTTCCCGCTTCTTTGATCATGTAGATGTTGAAGGTCATTTACCACGACCATTCGGAGTGTTTTATCAAACCAGCCGACCTACTTACGAAGCCATGATGGCCGAGCAAATTAATGAAGTAATAAAAGCAAAAGGTGAAGGCAAATTAGACAAGCTGATTGCCGGTGGAGAGACTTGGGTGATTGAATAGGTTGAAATTATTGAAGTTGAACCATTGAAGTTAAAATATAAAAACCACTCTCAGATTTGAGAGTGGTTTTTAATTTCTGAAGCATTTCAATAATAAAACCCTTTGTATTTCAAAGCAGATTTCTGAAGAAATTATTGATTAGTTGGTTTTGAATAAATTAAAATGAAATGCTTACAATCATTTCAACCACCAATCATTAAAATCCCTTTCCATTCCAAACATTCCACATCAGCTCAAATCCAAAATAAAGCATAACAATTCCTGCAATTCGGTTAAACAGAGTCATTAGCCTTTGATTGAGCAATAATTTTATTTTGTTAGCAACAAATGCTTTTAATATGTCGGACGAAAAAATGCAAAAAAGTGTTCCGGAAAAAAATACTAATCGGTCGGTTGCTGAATTTTGATATTCAACTGAAACTATTCCCATGGTACTAAGCCAGAATATAAAAACGAAAGGGTTGAGCGAGTTTATTAAAAATCCTTTTATTGCGTAAGTCACATTGCCGAAGCTATTAGGTGTAATAAGTTGAACATGTTCAATTTTTGGTTTTTTAAAAAAAGTGAATGCGCCAATGAAAATTAAAACAAGGCCTCCGGTTATTCCTATCCAGAATCGTATTTCATCACTTTCTAAAAAAGTAGTAACTCCTAAAAAACAAATTATCACATAAGCAGCATCAGATAAAATAGTTCCGATAGCAATGTTTACTGCCGGCCAAAATCCCCTGTTGATGCTTGTTTCAATGAGTGCAAAAAAAACCGGTCCGAATGATACAAGAAAAATCAACCCGAGCAGCATGCCGTGATAAAATGCGGAAACACCTCCTATCATACTGAACGGGTAGTTTGTGTTTCAGTTTTAACAAACAATTTCCATTCATCATACTGACTGCCTTTGAGTACGCGCGGAAATTTATTTTGACCACCCATTTTATGTTGCTTCTCCATCCAATTATAAAATAAATGAGTTGGTACAATTTCTACAATTACTTCCTGAAGCGCTGCAATTCGTTCTACTGCATAATCGTCGTTTATCCGTTTTAAATTTACATCCAATTCATTTCGAAACTCTTCAACATTTACTTTTTCATCGCAACCTATATACCAATGATGAGCAAACATTTTTAAATACGGAATTCCGCTTACGCAAAATTCACGAATTGACACCTTGAATTTTTCAGCACACATACTAATTGCCTTATTCATATTCTCTATCGATAAATGTTCACCGCACAAGCTCAGATAATGTTTGGTTCTACCTGCAATAATAATTTCACTTTCCTTGATAGATGTAAATTTTATCACATCGCCAATCAGGTATCGCCAGGCTCCGGCACAAGTTGATAAAAGCAATGCATATGGAACATTTTCTTTCACATTGCCAATGTGCAATGGCTTAGCATCAGGTAATAACTCACCTTCGGCATCGAAATTAAATTCATCAAAAGGTACAAATTCAAAAAAAATTCCATTGTCAGCAATTAGCTTCATGGCCTTTGAATTAGGATTGGTTTGAAAAGCTATAAAGCCTTCGGAAGCAAGGTAGCTATCAACATAAATGATTGGCTTGGAAAATAATTTTTCAAACGAACGACGGTAAGGGTCGAACGAAACACCACCATGCACAAAACACACGAGATTTGGCCATACTTCGTGTATGGTTTTAAGGTTATGACGATCTATAATTCGTTCAATCATTAACTGTATCCAGGCAGGCACGCCCACTACAAATGCTACATCCCATTTCGGTGCGAGTTCAGCAATTTCATCCAATTTTTTCTCCCAGTTTTTTTCCTCCGAAATTTTTTTTCCGGGCTTATAAAACCGTTGAAACCAAAAAGGAAGTTTTGCTGCGCTTATGCCGCTAAGGTCGCCTTCATAATACCTGCCCTTTCTATCCAGTTTAGTGCTGCCGCCTAACATTAATATTCCTTTCTCAAATGTTTCGGAAGGCAATTCATAGTAAGCTAATGATAAAATTTGTCTTATACTTCCTCGTTGAATAGCGTGTATCATGGCATTTGTAACAGGAATATGCTTGCTTGAAGATTCTGATGTGCCACTGCTCAAAGCGAAGTATTTTGTTTTTCCTGGCCAACAAATATTCTCTTCTTCATTTATCATTCTATGCCACCATTCATTATAAATTGAATTGTAATTATAGGTTTGCACTTTAGCCTGATAATGCTCGATAATGTTTGCCGATGAAAGAATTCGGGTAAATTCAAAATGCTTTCCAAACTCTGTAAATTCTGCTTTCTTTAATAGTTTGCGCAATACACGCGTTTGTTTTGCCAACGCAGTACTGCGCCGCAATTTCACCATTGACCTTGCTTTAATAAATTGCTTTATAAGTGATCCGAGTAAGGGCATTCAATTTATTTTTTACCTCAATAATTGGCTGCAACTTAATAAGTAATTAAGACTTATTTTTTACTGTATAAGTTAAAAAATTGAACGGCTTAATTTAAAAATAGAATAAAACACTAAACCGTTTCTTATTATTCTGACTTACTTGTTTTTTTGTTTAACAAATTCACTACTCACCCACTTTATGGTTTCATTAAAATCTCTATACTTAAAATTCAGTGCCTGAGAAACTTTAGAACCATCATAAAAAAAAGTGTTGCTCGATGTTTGTGCTGATTCTACTGTAACCAAGGGTTCTTTTCCAATCAATGACAGCAACGATAAAACCCGTGCTCCTATGATTGCCATTGACGGATTTAGTTTTATTGATGGTCGTGGTTTGTTTAATGCATCTGCAACTGCGACGAAAAAATCTTTGTAAGTCATATTCGTTCCGCTTATCACAAACCGCTCATTCACTATTTCACTTTGCATTAATTGAAAAGCTATGTCGCATACATCACGCACATCGGTCATTCCATTGCCGCCAACGGGATAAAACTTTAATCCGTTATAAACAGTTTTAAAAAGCTTACTGGTGTTTTCATTCCAATCGCCCGGTCCAAAAATCATAGTTGGGCAAATCACCACGGCATTTAATCCTTCAGCCACTCCGCGCCACACTTCCATTTCTGCTTTGTGCTTGCTTACTGCATAACGGGTATTGAGTTTATTTTCTTCCCACTTGTGTTTCTCCGAAATCAATTCTTTAAGTTCTGTTCTTCCAAGAGAAGCAACAGAACTCACATGTAATAATTTTTTTACACCGGCATTCAAGCATTCATTTACCACATTGGCTGTTCCTTCAACATTTACTTTCATCATACGCGCTTCATCCTTTTTCGAGAATGAAACAACTCCTGCGCATTGATATACTTCATCGCAATCCTTCATGGCATCTTCCAATGAAAAAATATCGAGCACATCACCTTTTACCCATTCAGGCCTCACCCCTAAGCCCTCGCCTAAGGAGAGGAGAATAGACGCGATTTTTTTTGCATCACGATACAATGCACGCACAGAATAATTTTCCTGCAATAATCTTTTAATTAAATGCTGACCAAGAAATCCTGTGGCACCGGTTACTAATACTTTTTTCATTCAGGGGAATTTGCTGTACACCACTTTTCTTTTCAGAAATCTGATAAGCCAGATTTTATCGCCCCGAATTGCTGCGCCAATCCGGTATTTTAATTTATCGGTATTTACATAAATTCGATAATGATGAGTGTATCCTCTTAATAATTTTAATCCTGTGATTTGAGAAATGTCTTTTGCTTTTTCAATCTGAAGTAATTTTCCAGTAAGTTCTTGCTTTAGATTTTTACTTCTGATTTTATCTGTATCTCTGTCAAAACTTCCCTTGACAATAACAATCACTTGCGAAGTTTTTTATAAATCTTTTCGATTGGAACTACAGTTTTGTCTTTCAAACCTTCATCAATCTGTTTTCCGAAAAGGAAATCATCTAAAGCATTATCAACAACGACTCTTGATTTGCCGCGTGTATTTCTAAGAAGCTTTAATGCATTCTCCGCTTCTTTCTTTGTTCTGTAACTTGAAACGATATAAGTCATTGAAAATCTTTTTTCAAAAGTAAATCGTAACTACTGAATTGAAAAGAAGAAAAAATTTTCTCACCTAAATTTTCTAACAACTAACCACAAACAACCCGCAGCCACCACTTACATTTGCGCTTCAACTTTTCTATTGAATGAGCGATGCCATTAAGCACGAGTGCGGTGTAGCACTGATACGATTACTGAAACCGCTTGATTTTTATAAGGAGAAATACGGCACACCACTTTACGGGTTGAACAAATTATACCTGCTGATGGAAAAGCAGCACAACCGTGGGCAAGATGGAGCAGGAGTAGGTGTGGTGAAATTGGGGTTGAGCCAGCGGGCACATTTTATGAACCGGCAGCGATCAAACTCACCGCAAGCCATTTCAGAAATTTTTCAGCAGATAGGTTCGAAGATTTCAGAACTGAAAAAATTAAATCCTGAGTTATTTGACAATACAGAATGGCTGAAAAAGAATGCGCAGTTTGTGGGTGAGTTGCTCATGGGGCATTTGCGATACGGAACACATGGAAGAAACGAACTGGATAGTTGTCATCCTTTTATTATCAATGACCAATCGGCTTTGCGGAGTTTACAAATGTGTGGCAATTTTAATTTAACCAATATCGAAGAGCTCGGATATTATGTGGAAGAAAACAGCGACCGCCCCGACACTGCAATCGTACTGGAAAGAATCAGCGCGCATCTTGAATTGGAAATTGATCGCGTGTTTGCTGAATTGAAAAATGCTGACGGTACTCGAACCGAACTGAATCAGAAAATAGGTGAGCAGGTAAATTTTCATAATGTATTAAAAAACGCAACCGCCGAATTTGATGGTGGTTATAACATGGTAGGCATGAGTGGAACAGGTGTTGCATTTGTTTTGCGCGATGCACGAGGTATTCGTCCTTCGTATTATTATGTGAATGATGAAGTGGTGGTTGCTGCTTCAGAGCGACCGGCCATTCAAACCACTTTTAATATTCCGATTGATGATATTAAAGAATTGACTCCGGGTTGCGCACTTATCATTGACCAGAATGGAAAAATTGGTGAGTATGAATGCCAGCCGCAGCAGAAAAAAACTTCGTGCAGCTTCGAGCGCATTTATTTCAGTCGCGGAAGTGATACGGATATTTACAATGAAAGAAAAAACCTTGGCAACTATTTAACTCCACAGGTAGTTGAAGCCATCAATCATGATTTTAAGAATACTGTTTTCTCGTTCATTCCCAACACGGCTGAATTAGCTTTCTATGGCTTAATAAAAGGTGGCGAAGATGTTTTGAATGAATGGAAGATGAAAGCCGTTCGCGAACCCGAAGCAATGGCAAGTGATGCGCGTATGCAGGAAATTTTGCGCCGCCGCTTGCGGATAGAAAAAATTGCCATCAAGGATGTGAAGTTGCGCACCTTTATTACGCAAGACAGCGAGCGGAACGAAATGGTTGAACATGTTTACGACATCACTTATGGAAGCATTCGCCCCGGTGTTGATTCCATTGTGATCATTGACGACAGCATTGTTCGCGGCACCACATTGAAACGAAGCATTATTAAAATGCTCGATCGATTGCAACCAAAAAAAATTGTGATTGTTTCATCGGCACCGCAAATTCGCTATCCTGATTGTTATGGTATTGATATGAGCAAGATGGGAGAGTTCATCGCTTTTCGCGCCGCAGTTGCATTGTTAAAAGAGCGTGGCATGGAAAATAAATTAGATGAAATTTATGATTTGTGTAAACTTGAAAATGAAAAACCGATTGCTGAAATAACCAACAAAGTAAAACTGGTTTACGAACCATTCTCCGCCGAAGAGGTGGCAGCAAAAATTGCCGAGTTAGTAAAAGACGATAGTGTGAATGCCGAAGTGGAAGTTATTTTTCAGAAGATAGAAAACCTGCATCGCGCCTGTCCCAATCATATTGGCTCCTGGTACTTCAATGGCAACTATCCAACGCAAGGCGGCAATAAAGTGGTGAATCGTTCCTTCATCAATTATATGGAAGGGAAAAGTGTGCGGGCTTATTAATTGAACTTATTCCCGTATAAAATTCAAAAACCGCCTTGAAGTTATCAAAACGGTTTTTTATTAAAAATTAATTAAAATTATCTGTAAATAATCAGTGAATGATTATTTCGCTAAAGCATTCACCTTTTTCACCAAACCGGATTTAAGGTTAGCTGCTTTGTTCGGATGAATTACTTTTTTGCGGGCGAGTTTATCAATCATGCTGATAACCTTTGGCAATTCCTTTTCAGCATCAGCTTTATTTTCGCTTACACGAATATCTTTCATTGCATTACGGGTAGTCTTGGCTACATAGCGATTTTCAATTCTGCGCTTTTTTGATTGGCGATCAGCTTTTTTCGCGTTCTTGGTATTTGCCATTGTTAATTACTGTTTTTAAAAATTTGGACAGCAAAGATAGCCGTGCATTCCATTTCACAAAATCAGAATACAGTTTGAAATATGGGCCACGGATTTGCACGGATTTAACTGATTAGCACGGATTTAAAAATCCGTGCTAATCCGTGGTCCATTGTATTTTTTATAATCCCAACTCCTTTTTCAATCGAGCATCAATATCTGATGGCGCATCCAACATCATATCTCTGCCCGAATTATTTTTCGGGAACGCGATGAAGTCGCGTATGTAATCGAGATTTGAAATAACGATGGAACAAAAGCGGTCGAAACCAAAAGCTATTCCACCATGTGGCGGCGCACCGTATTCAAATGCGTTCAATATAAATCCGAATTTGTATTGCGCTTCTTCATCAGTTAATCCAAGTAACGAAAACATTTTTTCCTGTTGTGCGCGACTGTGAATGCGGATACTACCACTAGATAATTCAACACCATTAATTACCACATCATAAGCATTTGCACGCACAGCTCCGGGATTAGTATTGATTAATTCATTGTCTTCTTTTTTCCATGAAGTGAATGGATGATGCATGGCATTGAATCGTTTATCATCTTCATCCCATTCAAGCAATGGAAAATCCAAAACCCAAAGCGGTTTGTAGTCTTCAACTTTGCGAAGTCCTAATCGCACGCCCATTTCCAGCCGAAGTTCTCCTGTTGCTTTTCTTGTTTTTGCTAAAACACCTGAGAGAATTAAAATCAAATCGCCGGCTTTTGCATTGCAGTGTTCAGCAATTTTTTTCAAATCGTCAGCCGAATAAAATTTATCAACTGAAGATTTATATGAACCATCAAAACCACATTTTATAAATATCAAACCTCCTGCACCAATCTGAGGGCGCTTCACCCACTCGGTTAATTCATCGGTTTGTTTGCGGGTGTATTCACTGCATCCTTCTGCTACAATTGCATTCACCGCTTCTGCATCATCAAACACTTTAAAATTTTTTCCGCTCACTACATCCTTCACATCAATCAACTTCATTCCGAAACGCAAATCGGGTTTATCGTTGCCATAATATTTCAGGCAATCTGCATAACTCATTCTCGGAAAATCTTCCAACTCAATTCCGCGCACTTTTTTGAAAACATGTTTCACCATTCCTTCAAACATCTGTAACACATCCTCCTGTTCTACAAAAGCCATTTCACAATCAATCTGAGTAAACTCGGGCTGCCTGTCGGCGCGCAAATCTTCATCGCGAAAACATCTTGTGATTTGATAGTAGCGATCGAATCCCGCTACCATCAATAGCTGTTTGAAGGTTTGGGGTGATTGCGGAAGCGCATAAAAACTTCCCAGATTCAAACGCGATGGAACAACAAAATCGCGCGCCCCTTCGGGGGTAGATTTTATTAAGAAAGGAGTTTCAACATCGGCAAAACCCTGACCATCCATGTACTCGCGCACCGCTTGCGCCACACGATGACGATGCAATAAATTTTTATTGACAACCGCACGACGCAAATCAAGGTAGCGATACTTCATTCGTAAATCATCGCCGCCATCCGTTACATCTTCAATGGTGAAGGGTGGAGTTTTTGATTCGTTCAGTACAGTCAATTGTTCTACCAGCATTTCAATATCACCGGTTTCGAGTTGCGCATTTTTGCTACTGCGCTCGCGAATTATTCCTGTAACTTGTATAACATATTCGCGACCTAACTGCTTTGCACTTTCGGCAAGCGGAGAACTTTTATCAAAAAATAATTGTGTGAGGCCATACCGGTCTCTTAAATCAATAAAAATTAAATTACCTAAGTCACGCACGCCCTGCACCCATCCGGCAAGTGTGACTGTTTTTCCTGAATTTTCCTTTCGTAATTCACCACAAGTGTGTGTCCGATACATAATTAAAAAAATTGAGCGGCAAAAGTCGTTATCGGAGGGCAAGGTTCAAAGTGAAAATTTCAATTGCTCTATAAGACTTTGGACCAATTGATTTCATTGAGGAAATTACTGATAAATACAACTTAAATTTTTCTTTACGACCTTAGCGCGGTTAAAAAATTAATGCGGTAGTTAATCGTCAACAGATTGTTGCCACAAAACTTTTTGAAATAAAAATGAATAGTACAATCGAATCAAGGAAAATTGTTTTTGATAAAAACAAAATCGCTGAATTCTATCCAACACTTCGCAAACGGGTTGATGAATATTTCAGCAACCACAAACTTTCAACGCATGCAAACAGTGCAATGGTTTTTAAAACCATTTTTATTTTAGGAATTTTCATTGCGAGCTATGTATTAGTCATTGCTGGAATACTTCCGTTGTGGGCCATGCTGATTTCTATTTTGATACATGGATTTTTCACAGCACTTGTTGGTTTTAATATTTCGCACGATGCAGTTCATGGCTCATATTCTTCCAATGTGCGGCTGAATAAAATTTTAGGAACCACTTTCAACTTCGCAGGCACAAGTGATTATATCTGGAAGATAAAACACAACATAGTTCATCACACTTACACCAATATTCCCGAGCATGATGATGATATTGACCAGATTGGTTTGATACGAATTGAACAATCAAGAGAATTAAAATGGTATCATCGCTTTCAGCATTACTATGTTTTTTTACTTTATTGTTTCACCACCATTGTTTGGGTTTTTGTAAATGATTATAAAAATTTCTTCCGAAAAAAGTGGGGTTACTATGAAAACAATAAGCATCCGAAGGGCGCTTTTTTACGAATCATTTTTTATAAAGCCATTTATTATTTCTGTTACCTCGTGCTTCCGTTCTTGGTGATGAATATTGCCTGGTACTGGATAATTGTCGGTTTTGTGTTGATGCATGCCATACAAGGTTTAACGCTTGCCATAGTTTTTCAATTAGCTCATGTAGTTGAGGGTGCCGCCTTTCCAACTTTAGATGAAAATGATAAAGTAGAAAATAACTGGGCGGTGCACCAGCTTTATACCACAGTTGACTTTGCACGCAACAGTCCACTCGTTCGGTTTTTAGTTGGCGGATTAAATTTTCAGGTGGAGCATCATCTGTTTCCAAAAATCTGTCACATTCACTATAAAAAAATAGCGCCTATTGTAAAACAAACAGCCGAAGAGTTTAATCTTCCATATCTGGAAAGTAAAACTTTTGGTGGTGCATTGCTTTCTCACATTCGCCTGATGCGCAAATTGGGAAGAGAAGAAGCTATTGCCTGATCATTTAGTGATTTGAAAATTGGGAAATCAGGTAGTTTGGTAATTGGAAAACTTATTTCCAACTTTTCATCAACCCAATCAATGCAACTATTGCCCATGTTCCTTCCAAAATTGTAAATGGAATAGAACGAATTAATATACTTCCCCAACAGGCAAGTGCTCCACCTAACAAATTCAGAATAAAAAACAGTTTACTTTTTTCTTTCAGCAAATTGAAAGTGGTTAAAAAAAATGCTGCG
>CAMDOA010000050.1 GCA_945903305.1 Chitinophaga pinensis | reverse complement strand
AAATTTCCTGATGAAGTAACCAAGCGAACAAAGTAAAGGCCCGGGCTTAAATCAACGATACTTAAATCCAGTAAGTTTCTTCCGGTTACTGATTTGATATTTTTGATTTCCATTACCACAATACCCAATGACGAAATTACCTGAATAGCAATTTCCTGAGTATTAGCTGAACTATAATTTAAGCTGATCTTATCGGCAACCGGGTTCGGAAATAATTCCAGATTATTAATAATTATGTCGGTTTGTTTAACACCGGCTATTTCACTTAGAGCCAGATCTATAGCAGCTTGTATTTCAATGGCATTGCCTGCAGCTGCATTGTTCTGATTAAAATAAATTAAATGATTATTACCACCGATTACCAGAATTTTTGGCATACCTGCCTGACCATAATTTAACATATCGAGGTCTGGTGTTGAGAATGTGGTTATGCCTGGTCCGATATAATTTGTAGTCCAGTTTGAGATATTAGTACATGGAGTTACTGCATCATCATCGGCAACATAAAAAAGCACTTTACCCGGATGTGATGTGGCATAACTTTGTGAAATATTATAAGCAGTAAATGTTGGATTTACACACGAGCCGCAAGGCATTACGAACGATAGCACTACTACTTTTCCCGAATCTAATTCAGTATATAAATTGTGCGAAATTGAATTGCAGTCAGTTGCTGTAAAGTCCATAGCGGTTTGTGCGGAAACTGAAGTAAGTACTGAAACGCAAAAAATAATGGCGGGTAAAATTATTTTCATTGGGATTTGATTTTTTGACTTAACAAACTAAAGGCATTTTTAGGATATTGTTATAAATTGCTTTTCACATTTATAAAGCTATTTCCATTTTGTTATTTTATGACCTCTTATACTATAAAATAATATGAAGCAATAGCAGGGTACTAAAATCCAATAGGCCTGATGTTTTCCAATGAAATTTAATTCCGATAATTTTCCATACAGCAAGGGAAGCATGGCTCCTCCGGCAATAGCCATAATCAACAACGCTGAACCGGTTTTTGTAAATTTTCCTAACCCGCCAATGGCAAGCGGCCATATTGCCGGCCAAACCAACGCATTGGCCAAACCAAGCAAGGCAATAAATAAAACGGAAACATAACCGGTAGTAAATATGGCTGCAATACTGAATACGATACCAGTGATAGCTGAAAAAGTAAGTGCTTTTGCCTGAGAAATAATTTTAGGGATTGTAAAAATTCCAATAATGTAACCAAGTAACATGGCGGTTAAAGTGTATGCAGTAAAATTTTTTGCTTCCGACAATGGAATATTTTGCGACTGACCATACGGACCAATGGTATCGCCTGCTAAAACTTCCACACCCACATAAAGAAATAATGCAATAACTCCGAATACTAAGTTTGGAAATTGTAAAATGCTTTCATGTTGAATAATTGCACCTGACTCAACAACGGCTTCGTTTTCTTCTTCTATTTCGGGAAGAGGAGAATAGCGAACCAAAATTCCAAGCACAGTTAGCACAGCCGCCATTATTGAATAGGGCATCACTACTCTTGATGCTAAATCGTTCAGGCGAATATTTTTGCTCCATTCATCCATAGTTGATAGTTCTGCAACAAGCGTGTCGGCATCCGATAAAACAATGGCTCCTAAAATAATAGGGGCAAACACACCTGCCACTTTATTGCAAATACCCATAATACTTATTCGTTTTGCCGCACTTTCAATAGGGCCTACTATAGTTACATACGGATTTGATGCTGTTTGCAAAATTGAAAGACCGGTTCCTATAATAAATAATCCGGTAAGAAATAAATTGTAATTGCGGTCTTCAGCGGCTGGAATAAACAAAAGGGCCCCTGTTGCCATAATAAATAAGCCAAGACTCATTCCGTTTTTAAATCCGGTTTGTTTTAAAACCCATGATGCAGGAAGCGCCATAACGAAGTAAGAAATATAAAAAGCAAAGGCTACAAGCAGTGCTTGAAAATCGTTGAGCTCGCAGGCAATTTTTAAGTATTGAATCAGTGTTCCGTTCAGCCAGGTTACAAAACCGAATATGAAAAAGAAAGCCCCAAGTATCAGTATTGGAACGAGGGATTTTTTTGCAGGTTGATTCATGAATTATTTTTTAGCCAATTGAAAAAAATTGAAAGTTGTTAAATGTAAAATGATGCTTGCTTATTCAAATAGAAATGAATCGACATTGATTTATAAACTGTATAAAAAAAATGGTTAGCGAATTTTTAAAAACAAATTGCTGTAATTAAAAGAGGAAATAATTTGACTGATGAAAAGCAAGTTTCAAATAGTTAATTATTTAAATCGGATAGCATCTACCGGATGCAATCGCGATGCGGCAATGGCCGGAATGAGGCCGGCTACTAAACCAATGGCTGCTGAAATACTTATTCCGGTGATTATATTTTTCAGGCTCAATACAAACTGAAAATCAATAATATTATTTGCACCAATCAGAATCAGGTACACAAAAAATAAACCCAGTATTCCGCCTATCATGGAAAGTATAATTGCTTCTGATAAAAACTCGAGTAAAATAAAATAGCTTTTTGCCCCTAACGCTTTTTTGATACCGATAATATTTGTTCGCTCGCGCACCGAAACAAACATGATATTGGCAATTCCGAAACCTCCAACCAGAATAGCAAATCCGCCAATTATTAAACCCACCCAATCAACTACAGAAAATAATGAACTGATTCCGTTACTTAAAAAACTAATCTGGTTCATTGCGAAATTATCTTTTTCAGTTGGGCGTTGCCTTCTGATACTACGCAAAACAGATCTTATTTCGTCTTTTAATTCATCTAAGCTTGCGCCTGCATTTGCTTTTACCAATATGCTGGGTTCCATTTCGTCGCCATCAACATGAACGCGTGTTTTTAAAAAATTGTAAGGAATCATCACCGCATTGTCGTTGCTGTTTTGCATAATGCTTTCCCCTTCCTTTTTAAACAATCCAACAATCCGAAGTTTTCTGTTCAGCAGGGTAATGTGATTTCCAATCGGATTATTAATCGATGGAAATAACTGTTCGCTTACTCCGGCGCCAATAATGCAAACCGATTGACCTGCAAATGATTCCTGCTGTGTAAAAAAACGGCCTTCGTCAAATTCCAGATTCTGAATTAAATTATAGTTGTATGAAACCCCGCTGATAAAAGCATTCGAAACACTGTAACTACCTTGTTTAATAATTTTTCCACCGAGATATAAGACAATTCCCACCGCTTTTGCCGAAGGGATTTTATCTTCCATTTGTCGCATTTCATTATAAGTGCCGTGGGGCCGCCTCCAATATTCCCACCACGGATAATCGCTACCAAAACTCCAGGGCCACTTGCTTACATAAATCACATCGTTGCCGAATTTATCAATACTCGTTTTCAGATTATTTTCTAACGAATCAACAGCGGAAAAAATAGTGATTACACAAAAAATGCCAATAGAAATTCCCATTAATGTTAAAAAGGTACGCAACCTGTTCACTAATAATTCGTGAACAGCTGAAGCAAAACTTTCTGAAATGATTCTTAAAATTAACATCAGGCTTCAAACCTAACTTTTTCCTTCGAAATCTGTTTTGAATAATTAAATTAGTGATGGTTTTTCAAATGGTTATTATATAACTCGTGTTTTTAATTGAATGAATTTTTCTTTATCCAATATTTTCATTGCTATAAAACCCATATCCATTTCAAACCAACGCGATTCATTGTTTGGGCGGGTTGGATGTTGATGATGATTGTTGTGATAAGATTTGCCCCAGAAAATAAAATCAACCGGCAAAATATTTTTCGAAGTGTTTTTCATTTTGAAATTCACATAACCAAAACGATGCGCCCTCCAGTTTACCGATGCTCCCTGCAACGAACCCATTATCATGGTGATTGGCAGAAATAAAAACATCCACCATGCAGTAGCAAAAAAAATATAAAAGGCAGTATAGATTCCAACCCACATAAACCGGGTAACCCAATTGTGCGCAAATTTTTCAAACAGTTTCCAATCGGGTAAATCTTTTTTAAACTTATCATCGGCCACCGTTTTTCCGGTGAAGAGATTGTAATAGTTGGTTCGGGTTTGCCACATCATGGTAAAAACATTGGGCGAATTTTCGGGCGAATGCGGGTCATGTTCTGTATCAGTATTGGCGTGATGCAGCCGATGCATAAGTCCGTAGGTATTGGCACTTATGTAAGAAGAACCTTGCGTGATGAAGCATCCCCAGTAAAATATTTTTTCCATCAACTTCGACATGCTAAACAAGCCATGAGCTGCATAACGGTGATGAAATACCGATTGAAAAAAAAGTGAAGTGTACCAATGTAAAATCAGAAAGAGGGCAATGATCATGTGGTGTGTTTGAATGACAAAAAAATTGTTCAGGAAATAGAAACTGACTTTTTTTATAATCAGTTTATTAATCAGCAATAAGTGATAGTCGGCTGATTAATTCAACACACTCGGTTGTTAGATTTTATGCAATAAATGGTATTAATATTTGAAGGCTCAAACATTTTTATAATGACACTAAAGAAACAACTGATTTTTGATTATTGTTTTGCAAATTTCTGATGCATCATTTTTAAAAAATCACCAACTCGTTTATGCTTTCTATCGCATAGATTTGGCACCGATAAAAAAGTGAATAGTTAAATGAAGAAAGTACACATCATCGGGTTAGGAATAATTGCGGTTGCCATTGGAATAATAATTTCCACAGCAAGCGATTACAGCACCTACGAAAATTTTTCGTCGGCAAAACTCAAAACCGGAAAAGATTTTCAGATTGTAGGTACACTTGATACTACTCATGCATTGGAATATGATGCAGTGAAAGACCCGAATTATTTTTCGTTTATGCTCATTGATAAAAAAGGTGAATCGTGCAAAGTGGTTTTTCATGGCAGCAAGCCCCAGGATTTTGAACGATCCGAATCAATTGTGCTTACCGGCCGAATGAAGGGCGATTATTTTTCGGCTTCGCATATATTAATGAAATGCCCGAGCAAGTATAAAAACGACGAACTCAATGTAGAGGGTTATCAGGAAGTAGAGGCTGTGCCGGAGGAATCATAACAGGCACACATAAATCCTTCCCTGGAGGGAGAACTTTGACACAATCAAAAAAAAATTACAAGCACATAAATGGTATTTGAAAATGAATTGAGCTGGCCCGGAATTGCAGGACAGTTATTTGTTATTACTGCATTTATTTCATCATTGGTTTCCGCTGTTGCGTATTTTATTTCAGCACAATCGAAAGACGAAATCATTCAGCAATCGTGGAACAAAATTGCGAGAATGTTATTTACAGTTCAGGCAATAGCTATAGTTGGTATTATATACACTCTATATTTTATCATAAGTGAACACCGGTTCGAGTACCATTATGCATGGTCGCATAGCAGCATGCAATTGCCAATGGAATACTTACTTGCCTGTTTTTGGGAAGGGCAGGAGGGAAGTTTTTTATTATGGATGTTCTGGAACATGGTGCTTGGTGCCGTATTAATTTTTCGTGCCGGTAAAAAATGGGAAGCTCCGGTTCTTTTTGTTTTCATGATTGTTCAGGCACTGATTGCTTCTATGTTATTGGGCATTCATTTCTGGGATTATAAAGTCGGAAGCACACCATTCAGTTTGTTGCGTGAAGTAATGATTGAGGCACCTATTTTTCAACGAGTGGATTATTTAAGTTTTATAAAAAATGGAAACGGATTAAACCCGTTGTTGCAGAATTACTGGATGGTTATTCATCCTCCGGTTTTGTTTTTAGGATTCGCCAGTACATTGGTGCCATTTGCTTACGCCATGGCTGCTTTGTGGAAAAAAGATTTTACCGGTTGGATAGATTCAGTTTTGCCATGGACTTTATTTTCAGGAGCTTTATTCGGCACCGGCATTATGATGGGCGGTGCGTGGGCTTATGAGTCATTAACCTTCGGTGGATTCTGGGCATGGGATCCGGTTGAAAATGCATCGTTGGTGCCGTGGTTAATTTTAGTTGGCGGCATTCATACCATGCTTGCTTTTAAAAAGACAGGGCATTCGCTGCGTTCAACTTTTTTGTTTTTTCTGTTAACATTTATTCTGGTGCTATATTCTACTTTTTTAACCCGAAGCGGAATTTTAGGCGACACAAGCGTTCATGCTTTTACTGATTTGGGTATGAGCGGACACCTGATATTTTATCTTATTGCATTGACAGTACCAGCAATGATTCTGCTGATTTTGAACTGGAAAAAAATCCAGGCACCGGAAAAAGAAGAAGCTATGGCTTCGCGTGAATTCTGGATTTTCGTTGGGGCTGGAATTCTGTTTATTTCTGCATTTCAAATAACCCTTTATACTTCTATTCCTGTTTATAAAGGCTTGATTCATTCACTAACCGGAGTTGAAATTGCTCCTCCTACCGAACCGATTCAAACTTATAATTCTTACCAGCTACCGGTTGCGGTTTTAATTTTATTGCTTTCATCACTTGCCTTGTATTTGAAATTCAGAAAGAGTGAAATGAAACAGTTTTATCGCCGAATGATCGTTATATCAATTATAACAATATTAGCAACTGCAATTATTGCATGGAAGGGCGATTTAACTTATCCAACTTACCTTGCTTTATTATTTGCTTCGTTGTTTTCAATCATTGCAAACATGTACTACATGTTTACCATTCTGAAAGGAAAACACCGTTTATATGGACCTGCATTAGCACATTTAGGATTCGGAATTTTTATGCTCGGGGTTTTAATTTCTTCAGCTAACAAGCACACTATCAGTTTAAATTATCGTGGTGTTGATTACGGTGAACGAATGAATAACCTGGAGTTGCACACCAATCAGTTCATGCCAAAAAATAGTCGAGAGCGCATGGGAAATTATTTCGCAACATATATAGGCGATTCAACTTCCGAACCCAATCACTATTACAAAGTGTTGTTCGAGCGGGTCAACATATGGGATTCGTCGGTCGTGCACGAAAAATTCATTCTCTATCCCAATGCTCAGATTAATCCTAAGATGGGATTGATTTCAAATCCTGCAACGCGCCACTACTGGACCCGTGATGTATATACACATGTTACCACTGTTCCTGAAAAAAATAATGAGGCAACTGCTCAAGAAGAAAAATTTAAGGAACATAAAATTGCCAAGGGCGATACCATTTTCACCAGTAACAGTTATGTGATTTTAGAAGCAGTGGAGCAAGTTACAAAAACTGATATAGTAAAATTAGTGAAAGGTGATTTATGTATTGGCGCAAAACTGCATGTGTATCCAATGACTGGAAAGGATTATTTCGCCGAGCCATTGTATCTCATACAAGGTGGCGCAGCCATTCCGGTTAACGATAAAATAAATGAGTTGGGCTTAATTTTTCGTTTAACAAAAATTTTACCGGAAGAAAATAAAGTACAGATTGATATAGCTGAAGTAAAACCCGAACAGGATTATATTGTGATGAAAGCCATCGTTTTTCCATACATCAATTTGGTTTGGTTAGGAATTATAATGTGCGTGGCCGGATTTTTTGTGAGTTTGTTTCGTGTGTTTCAAAAGAAGAAAATAGCTGTTAGTTCTTAGCGATTAGCTTTTAGCAATTAGCTGTTAGCTTTTAGAAAATAGCTTCTACATATTTGTACCGGATTGAATTTAAATTTTGTGACGGAAATAAAAAGAATGAAAATGTATAAGATTGCAATTATCGGGTATGGTAATCTTGGTTTTCATTTAGTCAATCATTTATCCGAAGCAGGCTACAGCATCACTCAGGTTTTTACAAGAGATAAAACCAAGTCGCGGATTTCAAAATATAAAATTGATTTTATTGATGATTTGAAATTGCTGAACAACGATGCCGATGTTTATTTTTTACCGGTGAAAGATGATGCGCTGAACGAGGTAGCCAAACAACTTTCGTTAAAAGGAAAAATGGTGGCACACTGTTCAGCAAGCGTTGAAATGAATGTGTTGAAAAATTGCACTGCTGATTTCGGCGTGTTTTATCCGCTTCAAACTTTTTCGAGAGAGGTGGAGGTTGATTTCAGAAACATTCCGATACTGATTGAAGCGGTGAACAAGAAAACAATTTCAGTATTAAAGGAAATTGCTTCATCACTTTCTGATGAAGTGATTGAAGTTAATCATCAGCAACGATTGGCCGTTCATGTGGCTGCTGTTTTTGCAAATAATTTTTCGAATCATTTATTTTCTGTTGCCGAAGAAATTCTGAAAAAGGAAAATATTTCTTATAAAATCCTGTTGCCGTTGATAGAAGAAACAGTTCGAAAAGTAAAGGACCTTGCGCCATCAAAAAGTCAAACCGGTCCCGCAAAAAGAGAAGACGATAAAACCATTCAGAAACATTTAAAATTTCTTTCGGATAAAAAAGATTTGAAAAATTTGTACACCATCATTAGTGAACAGATTAAATCAAAAAAATAATTTTTGATGTAATAAAATGAACAATTGAATAAAAGAACAGTTGAACATCATAACAAGTGAACTGATAAACCAATGAACCAATAACCAACCAATGGCCAATCATCCCTTTCTCTCCAAACTAAAAACTGCAAAAGCAATAGCCCTTGATGTTGATGGCGTGCTGACTGATGGGTCATTAATTATAAATGAAGATGGCAGCGAACTGCGCGCTATGAATATTCGTGATGGATATGCGATTCAATTAGGTGTAAAAAAAGGAATTGAATTTTGTGTAATTACAGGTGGAAATTCAGAAGGAGTAAAAATCAGATTGCACAAACTCGGCGTGCAAACCATTTTTGCAGGAATTGAAAACAAGAAAGATGTATTCCTTCATTGGGTGCAACAAAAAAATCTGAAAGCTGAAGAAGTGATTTATATGGGTGATGATATGATGGATGTTGAAGTCATGAAACTTGCCGGAATAAAATGTTGCCCGGCTGATGCCTGTCAAGAAATTATTGCTGTTTGCGAATATGTTTCTCCATTCAACGGAGGCAAGGGGTGTGTTCGCGATGTGATAGAAAAAACTTTGAAGTTGCAGGGAAAGTGGGAATGACTTGAGCTGGTAGCTTTTAGCAGTTAGCAGAATTCTTCGTGTAAGCAATTAATCCCTAACAGCTAATCTTCTTCCACCTTCTGTGACTCCACAACCAATTCGACGGTTGATTTTTAATATCGCGGTCTAATTTTTCGGCGAACGATTGCATGATAAAATTTTCGGGAGTTGATGCAGGGTCTTCTGAAATAATTTCGAAACGATATAAATAATAGCCGCGTTTTAATTTTCGTGTGCTGGCATATAACACAGGCAGGTTGAGTTTGCGTGCCAGTTTTTCGGCACCATTAAAAAAATATGTTTCCTGATTTAAAAAGGTAGTTCGATACGCTTGCTGGTTTGAAGGAGTTTGGTCGGCAATAAAAGCGGTAGCAGTTTGTTCCAGTTTATTGGCGATTAAATTACGGGCAATATTTTTTTCACTTATTGGCTTACATCCAAATCGTGAACGCAAATCAAAAATTAGCTTATCCATATTCTGATTGTGCAAAGTGCGATACACCACCTGCGAATCATAATTGGCAGTTAATCCCATCATCAGTCCGTTCCATTCCCAATTGCTGGTGTGACCGAGCAATACAATTACACTTCTGCGTTCATCAGCATAGCGGTTAAAGTCAGGCAGATTTACAATGCGTATTCTATTTTTTAAATCCTGTTTCGAAATCCGGAAAGCTTTTATGCTTTCAACCATCAAATCGCTCATGTGCCGGTAATAATCTGTTCTGATATTTTCCAGTTCTTCTGGTGATTTTTCAGGAAATGAATTTTGCAAATTCTGAATAATTACCTGCCTCCGGTACCTGAAAATATATTGCAGCAGAAATGCAATAACGGCTGACTTAAGATATAAAACTCCTAACGGTAATCGGGATGCTAACGAAAAATAAAAACGCAACAATTTGGTTTTGTTTTCTTGTTCAATGTAAATGTAATGACTTCGGTTAAAGGAATAAATATATTCAAACGGACAAGAGATTTATCAGTAAAAAAAATATATTTTACTATTAGAAGACAGGAGCAATTATTCAATTGCAAGCAGTATCAATTCAAAAATTATCTTTAATAAAAGTCAATCGCAATTTTATTGTGGCTCAGTAAGTATCAGCTGAACTTTACATTCCGTTTTTTCAGAAAAGCATAACTGCCAAATAAAACTCCGCTGAAAAACAAATCGCCAGCTACTGTATTTCCAAAGAAAGGAATGGCAATGGTGTAGCATCCGATTAAACCCTGCAAACTTTGTGTGTGCATTGGATTTTGAAACCAAACGAAAAAATTAGTGAGCAGAAAAAATAAAACAGAAGATAAAACCGAAGCACCAACAATGTTTTGAATTGATTGTCTTTTTTCCAGCCACATTCCAATAAAAGTTATGAGTGCCAGGCAAAAATAAATAATAAATAAACTCTCGTGGAGCCCAAGAATAATATCAGTTAAAAACATGGCCAACAGCGGCACAATGAATGCAAATTTTTTATCTTTTAAAGTTGCTCCGGCAAATAAACCAATGGCGGCAATGGGTGTAAAATTCCACAACTGAAAGTAGTTCGTAAGTAATCTACAGGCAGCAGCACCAATAATCATCAGCACAATTATCAAAATCCGGTTGTTAGGTTTCATCAATTTAATTTTTTTGAGGGTGCTAAAATAATCAGAAGGGTTACTGCTTTACTTTTTCTTTTTATCAGAAATAATTTTTTCAAAAATTTCACGCACCTGATCCACATCAATTCGTTTGTATCGAATGTGCCGGTCTTTATCCAACACATAAATAACCGGAGTGGATGCGATATCGTACGATTTTCTGAAGTTAGTGGTGTTGTATGGGTCCCACACATTTATCCACTCCAAATGGTGTTCGTACACATAATCCATCCAGAGTTTTTGATCTCCTTCCAGGCTTACGCTCCAAACTTCAACTCCGTTTGGACGCAATAATTCTTTATACAATGAATCGAGCTTAGGAATTTCTTTTTTGCAATGACCACAAGTTGCTTCCCAAAAAATAAGTATTAACCAATCTGATTTTATTTCGGTCATGTCAATGGGGTTCATGTACATGTCGAGCATTTTAAGGTTCGGCGCTTTATTGCCAATCAGATTTGGCGAAATCTTTTTTGCGCGCTCAATCAGTTTTGCTTTTTGTGTTGAATCGTACCACCAGGTTTGATTGGTTTGTACATACTTTTCAATCATGTGAACAAACACAGCATCCAACCCCATTATTTTACTTGTTTCGTAATGATAAGTAACCCACCAGATTACATATTTAAACATTTCAGAATCGGACCGGCTGCGCTCAATTATTTTATCCGCTTCAAAAATGATAGTATCCGGAATTTGTGGTACAGTTTGCGAAATAAATTTTTCTAATTTTTGATGAAACACCGGTGTGCGCAACATTCGGTTATCGCCAAAATCTACATTGTCTAAAAAATGATTCCGGTAGTAGTAATAAGACCAAACTGAATCAGGTCGGCCATTCGGAAGTATGGGTGCGGTTGGCACTTCAGGTTCCGGAATGCTTTTAAATAATTTGGCTAAAAAAGTACCCTGATGATCAAGAATAAATTGAGTGCGATACGCATTAATATGCTTGTTCCATTTTTTCATTGAATCATAAATAGCCGTGGTATCCAATTTTGTTTTGGCAAGTGGAATCGATTTATTGAGCGAATCCATTTTCTGCTGTATAATGATGCCTTCTCTCAGATAATCGTAAAATAATTGATTGTCGACCGAACCTTTTATTTTCATGTTCTTAATAAAATTCAGCGAATCAGTTTCGAACGAAAAATTCTGTTCCTTATCAATAATAATTTCAAAGTAGGTTTTGCGGGGAGTTACCACCAAATAAATACCACCGGGCAATAGTGATTTTCCTTCGAAAATAAAATTTCCTGCGGCATCGGCATGAGCGGTGTCTTTCAGGTATTGTTTGTCGCCATAATAATTGGCTAGATAAACATCGGCATTAGTTATTCCTTTTATGTTTCCCTTAATCTGGTAAGCAGGTTTGCCGCCGGCGCCTTTTGTGTTTAAGTTGAAAGTAAAAATCAAGCAAGTAACGAGGGTAATAATTTTCTTCATTTTTATTGGATGAATTTTATTGTGAGCAAATGTAAGTAAGCAGTATCGGAGAAATAAAGGAAGAGTCAAAAGGCGCTTCATTCAATATTCACAGAGTTTAAATTTTTGAGTCTGCTATTATACAAGAATCTTGCCTTGTTATTAAGGTTTTGAGATTGAATTAAATAATTTTTCAAGTTATGAAAATCGCAAGGCAGCAAATTGCATCAAAAAAATATTTCCCCTTCAAATCAAATAGAAAATATTTTCTCTTTCAGTAAAGTAAAGTCAATGGGTTTCACCAAAAATCCGGATGCACCCAAGCTCGAGGCTCTATTCATATTATCGGCATCGCCATAGGCCGATACCATCACCACATTCAGGTGCGGATATTTTTCTTTGGTGAATTTCAGTAAATCAAAACCGGTTAAGCCAGGCATATTGATATCAGATAATACAAGTACAATATCCATGGGCGCAAGTTCGGCCAGTACGCTCATTGCATCTGTAGCTGAAAAAGCAAACATCATTTCCAACTCACCGGCTTTTATTTCTTTCCGGAACCGCTGACGATAGAGCTGTTCCACATCCAATTCGTCATCTACTATTAATACTTTCATAATTTATTAAACAGGAATTTGAATTATAAATTTTGTGTACTGGCCTACAACTGACTCAACTGATAATTTTCCTTTGTGACTTTGTGTGATAATATCATAGCTGAGCGATAATCCTAAACCTGTTCCTTCGCCCGATGGTTTAGTGGTGAAGAAGGGCTCAAATATTTTATCTTTCATGGTTTCAGGAATTCCGGTTCCGTTATCTTCCACTTCAATTAAAACACAGTTGTTTACTGTTGATGTGGTAACTGAAACAGAAGGTTCGTAACCCATAACGCCCAATTTTTTTCTTTTGTTAACTGCATACATTGCATTATTAAAAAGATTTAATAACACGCGTGAAATATCTTGTGAGAACACATTTACTTTCGGAAGTTTTTCGGCAAAATTTGTTTTCATATAACAACTGAAGTCCGGATTGTTTGCAAACATGCCGTGATAAGCAAGGTGTAAAAACTCATCGCTCATTTTATTTAAATCAGCCAATTGTTTATCGTCGTTTCGGGTGCGGCTGTGGTTGAGCATGTTCTTCACAATGCTATCGGCACGCTTGCCATGATTATTAATTTTCTCCAGATTGTTTTTTAAATCCGTAAGTATTTCAGCCCTTTCAGTTTCATCAGTTAATTCTTTAAACTCTTCTAATAATTCCAATGAGAGTTGCGAAAAATTATTGACGAAGTTGAGCGGATTTTTTATTTCGTGTGCTATACCTGCTGTCAGTTGCCCGAGCGATGCAAGTTTTTCCTGCTGCACCAATTGTTGTTGCGATAGTTTTAAATTATCGAGTACAAGCATCAGCTCCGAGTTTTTATTAGCTAACTCTTCTGTTCGCTTTTCAACCAAATCATTTAGCTCCTTTTCTCTGCTTCGCCATTGGGCAATCAACACATCATTTTGTGCGCGCAAGTGCCGGGTTAGTTGTGTGATAATATTTTTTGAAATTGCAGGAAAATCATTCAATACATTGAAAAAATCATTTCTGTTTATTATAGCTACTACAGTATGTTCAATAGCAGTGACCGACATCGACCTTGGTTCACCATCCAGTAGAGCCATTTCACCAAAAAAATTTCCTTCATTTATTTCAGCAACCACTTCATTTCCATCATGAATTTTAACCTTGCCGGATATAATTACAAACATGGCATTGCCTTCATCACCCTTTTCAATTATTGCTTTGCCAGCTTCAAACTCCTGAGTGGTTATACTTTCAGATAATTGTTTCACGAGATGATCAGGTAAATTCTGAAACAGAAAAACCTTGCGTAAAACTTTTATTAAAAAATCAAAGGAAATACTATTGCTCATTTAGTTCTTCAGCTTGTTTCAAAATTATTTGCGAACGAAATTTATAAGTAAAAAATTAACTTAAAGAAAAACTTTCAAATTATTTCATTGTCACAACCGATAATGAAATAATAAACTCGGTTCCTATTCCCTCCTTACTTTCTAAAATAATATTTCCGCCATGTGCTTTTACTATGTCGTAACTCAAACTTAAACCCAATCCGGTTCCCTTTCCCGTTGGTTTGGTGGTGAAGAAGGGTTCAAATATTTTTTCCTTAATGCCATCAGGTATTCCGGAGCCATTGTCCTTTATGTGTATGACAATCAGATTGTTTTTAAGTTCAGTTGCAACTGAAAGCACCGGTTGAAAATCCGATTGCTGTTTTTGTTTTTCATACAACGCATAAAAAGCATTGTTAAATAAATTGAGCAGAACACGACTGATGTCTTGAGGAATTACAGATATCAATGGTAAGTCGGCGGCAAATGAAGTTTCCAGTTTGCAATTAAAATCGCGAAGAGTGGAGCGCATGCCATGAAAGGCGAGGTTCAGATATTCTTCGCCAAGACGGTTAATATTTGTTTGATGTTTCTCTTCGCTTCCACTACGGCTGTGTTCAAGCATGCTGCGAACTATACTATCAGCGCGCTTGCCATGATGATTTATTTTTTCGAGATTGATCACTAAATCTGAAAGCAATTCATTGCGCTCTTCTTCTGATTTCGATTCCTTTATTTCTTCCGCCAACTCAACCGATAGCGATGAAAAATTATTTACAAAGTTGAGCGGGTTCTTTATTTCGTGTGCAATGCCCGCTGTCAACTGACCGAGTGATGCCAACTTCTCCTGCTGTATTAATTGTTTTTGTGTGGCTTTTAAATTCACCAATGCATTTTCTATTTCAATTGTTTTCTCTTCAGTTTTTTCTTTTTGCAATTGCAATTCTTTTGTTCGTAACTGAACACTGCGCTCCATCCATTTATTTTTTGTCACGAGATTTCGTGTTCTTATTTTTATAAAAAGATAAATGGAAATTAAAAATGCAGTAATACAAATCAGATAGAACCACCATGTTTTCCAAAAAGGCGGATGAATAATTATTGTTATCGAAGTTCCATCATCGTTCCACACGCCATCGTTGTTGGCCGATTTTACTTTGAAAGTATAAGTGCCTTCGTCCAGATTGGTGTAGGCAACATATCGCCTGTTTCCTGATTCTATCCATTCCTTATCAAATCCTTCGAGCTGGTAGGCATATTTATTTTTTTCAGAAAAAGCATAATTTAATCCGGCAAATTCGAATGAGAAAAAATTTTGTGTGTACGAAAGTTCAATAATTTTCTTTTGTGAGATGAGCGAATCGAGCAGATATTCTTTATCAAAAACTTTGAATCGTGTGATAACAACCGGTGGCTTGTTCGGGTTATTGATAATGTTTTCGGGATTAAAAGCATTGAAACCATTCAAGCCACCGAAATAAAAATTGCCATCGGCAGATTTAAAAACTGCACCATTGTTGTACTTGTATTGCAATCCATCGCGCTCATCATAAAAGCGGATGAGCGGAACAGAAGATGCAATGTTTTTTGAATCAATCGTGAATTCAACTATGCCATTGTTGGTGCTTAACCACAAACTATTTTTTGCATCAGTTGATATGCCTGTAATAATATTATTTGGAAAGCCATTTGATTCGTTATAGCGAATGAAATTGTTTTTGCCTTTATCTGTCATGGCATTAAGTCCTGCACCATAAGTGCCTATCCATAATACACCATTCAAATCTTCGGCAATGCTGTAAACAAAATTGCTGCTGATTGAATTTTTGTCGAGTGAATTATTTTTAAAAGAAGTAAAAGTTGAAGTGGATGAATTGAGCTGGCACAATCCATCGCCAAAAGTTCCGATCCAGATTGTTTTTTTTGTGTCTTCGAAAATGCAGGAGATATTATTTATTGCTTCTGATTTATTTTTTATTGAATGATTAAACCGGAAAAACTTACCGGTCGTTTGGTCAAAAGAATTTAATCCACCACCATAAGTTCCGATTAGTAATTCTCCATCGCTTGTTGCCAGCAATGAAGTGATGTTGTTATTGCTCAATGAATTTTCATCAGCCGGATTGTTTTTATAAACTGTGAATTGTTTTTTCTCTTTGTCAAAACAATTCAATCCATCGTAGGAGCCAATCCATAATTTTCCATTATTGTCTTCCGTAATGCAAAGCACATTATTGCTGCTGATTGAATTTTCATTTGCTGCTGCACTTTTATAGGAAGCAATTATATTTTTTGAATTCAAATCATATTCATACAACCCGCCTCCTAAAATTCCAATCCATAAATTTTTTTGGCTGTCTTCAAAAATGCTGTAAACATTGTTGTTGGCAAACTGCTGATTGCTGTTGTTGTCAATTTGAGTGGTTGAAAATTTCAACCGGTTTTTATCGTAGGTATTTATTCCGTTCGAAGTGCCGATCCAAACAGTTCCTGCCTTATCAATAAACACCGACCACACATTATTGCTGCTCAGCGAATTTGCATTGCTGACTTCTGATTGCCAGGAATAGAATTTATTTTCGATCTGATTTAAAATATTTATTCCTCCACCTAAAGTGGCAATCCACAGGTTTCCATCTTTATCATCATAAATATCAAAAACTGAATTTTGACTCAATGAATTGATGTTTGCCGCATCGTGCTTGTATCGTTTAAATTTTCCGGATTCCAAACTGAACTGATTCAACCCTTCGTTCAATGTTCCAATCCATAGCGTGCCGCTTTTATCAAAACATAAACTAGTAATGCTGTTTTCGCTGATTGTGTTTTCATCAGCAGAATTATTTAAATAAGAAACCGAAATTCCGGTAAGCGGGTCAAACAAACGCAAGCCATGAAAGCTGCTGCCAACCCAGAGTTTATTGCTTTTTATATCAGTGGCAATTGCTGAAATAAAACTTCCTTTATCCGACAGATTATTATTGCTGTTAAAAAAATGAGTGAAGTGATTTGTTTTTTTATTGAAAGAATTTAATCCGCCACCATATGTGCCAATCCATATTGTTCCGCCGGCATCTTCAGTAATGCAGGTGATTAAATTATTGCTGATGGTGAATTTGTTTTTCGCATCGCTTTTATAATGGGTGAACTTTCCGCTCATCGGATTAAAACAATTCAACCCATCATCTGTTCCAACCCAAATTAAGTGTTGACTGTCTTCATATAGGCACCGAACTATGCTGTTCGAAATTGAAAACGAATCGGAAGGATTGTATTTGTATTTATAAAACTGATAACCATCAAATGCATTTAACCCATCATCAGTAGCAACCCATATCAGTCCGAGATTATCTTGTAAAATGGAATACACTGTGTTGTTTGATAATCCATCGGAAACAGAATAGTGTCGAAAAGTGAGTGATGGTTTTTGTTGCGCTGTTGAAATTTTATTCAGTAGCAACATTGCAGATAGGATTATAATTGTTTCAAGAATAATATTTTTCATAAAACTGCTTTTATAAAATAGTTGAACCATTAGTTATTTTCTTCCTGCACCGTGACAATTACTACATTGAATAAATCCTTTTGGCCGTACGGTTTCATTTACAGTGTAAGTTACAAAGTTGCGTGGGCCTTGACCATTGCTTATGTCTTTTGTTACTATCCGTTCATGCTTCAATTCTTCGGTCCATATTTTTCCTGTGCCCTTACACACTTTGCAAGCCGGCAAAACCACTTTTGCAACTGCAATTGTATCTGCTTTCAAATTGTTTTTTGCAACTGTTAAAATCATTTTGGCAGTATCAGCGGCAATTGTTTTTGGGTTTGCATTGAACAATGCAATTTCATTAATAATTGTTGAATCGAATTCGGAAACGGAAACGGAGGCAGTATCCATCATCAAAGCGGTATCAATTATTGCGAGTAATGTGGAGTCTGCAGTTGAATCGGGCAGAATGATTAAACCGTTTTTGTATTTCACTTTATTAATAATTCCATCAGCGGTTTTAAATAATCCTACCCCTTCAATGTTGTTGTTTTGAAATTTTCCTTTCAGTTTATCGCCATTCGAATAGTAATAAACACCGTAACCATTCGCCAGCCCGTTTCTAAAACCGCCCTCGTATTTATCCTTGTTATCATAATAACAATATCCATGACCATCCATCGCATCATTTAAAAAATCGCCTTCGAATCGTCCGCCATCCTTGAAATAAAAAAATCCTTTGCCTTGTTTTTTTCCATTCACAAAATTGCCTTCATAACGACTGCCATCATTAAAAAAATAAACTCCGTATCCGTGAATCATGTTGTTTGAAAAAATACCTACATACCGGTTTCCATAAGTGAGCGTCAGAATTCCGTTGCCCTCCATTTTGTCGTTTTTGAAATCACCTTCGTACTTATTTCCGCTTGCGTAATAAAAAATTCCTTTGCCTTCCTTATTGTTTTTTATAAAGGCTCCTTCGTACTTATCGCCATTTGAATAATAGAAAATGCCATAACCTTCTTTCTCATTACTAACATATTCTCCATCATACCGATTGCCACTCGGATAATAAAAACGGCCTTTGCCGTTTTTCGAATTATTAAAAAAACTGCCTTCATAGCGAGATCCATCTTTATAATTATAAGCTCCTGAACCGTTAAATTTTCCCTCCAGAAAAGTTCCGGAATATTTATCGCCATTCTCGAAAGTCATTACTCCGTAACCATCCACACAATTGCCGGTAATGCATGTTCCTTTGTTTACTACGGTGTTTGATTGAGCTTGCGCAAAACATGCCAACAGAATAAATAACAAAAGGCAGGAGGATTTTAAAAAATAGTTTGTCAATTGATGAACAGATTTTTTTAATGCGATGGATAAATTATTAGGTTCAAAAATAATTTTCTTTCGAATAGTTTGTAGTAAAGTGTATTCATGCACATTTACCTTTTTTTGAAGATGACATGTTGAAATTATACGATTGAAATTTATTTTGTTGAAAATGCGATTAGCCTGGAATAATTTTTCTTTGTAAAATAATTATAGTTAAGGTTAAACGACAATATTTTGTTGTCAGAGATAAACCGCAAAATATTTTTTTTATAATTTACATAATTCACCTAATTACTAAGTAAAAGCATTCTTAAACATACATTTGCCTGAATGATAAACAACAAAATAATTGTAGCAATTACAGGTGCAAGCGGTAGCATTTATGCAAAGGTACTACTGGATAAACTATCGCAGTTTAAAGCAAATGAAATTCAAGTGGGAGTTGTGATGAGTGATAATGCCAAGGCCGTTTGGCAACATGAGTTAAAAAATTCTGACTATAATAAATATGCATTTACTTTTTATAACAAACACGATTTTTATGCGCCCTTTGCAAGCGGTTCGGCGCAATATCTGAGAATGATTGTTTGCCCTTGTTCTATGGGCACTTTGGGCAGAATAGCATCAGGCATCTCTGATGATTTAATAACGCGCGCTGCCGATGTAATTTTAAAAGAGCGTCGTAAATTAATATTAGTTGTACGGGATACACCTTACAGCTTAATTCACCTAAGAAATATGCAAACGGTTACTGAAGCGGGAGGCATTATTTGTCCGGCATCGCCATCGTTTTATTCGCAGCCAAAAAATTTTACTGATTTGGCTGCCACCTTAGTTGATCGCATCTTGGATGTATGTGGGTTACCGGTGAAAACATTCAGATGGAATGATACGGATATGCAAACAGATGAATAATTTATTTTGAATACAACCATATTATGCCACCTCAACAAAATGCATAAAAAAGTTCGTTTGTAATTTAATTTTTCAACGATAAAATCAGGTTGCCGGAAATTCCTTTTTATAAATTTTTAACATTAAGAAAAAATAGGAGATAAACAGAGGTCCGAAAACTAAACCGGGTAAACCAAACCATTTGATCCCAATAATAATTCCGAAAATGGTAATGAGTGGATGAACATCGGCAAACCATCGTGCAAAAAAGAATCTTAAAATATTATCAACTGTAGAGATTACCAATACACCATAAACAAGAATGCCGGCCCCTTGCCAAAACGCAGAAGTAGATAAAAGAAAAATTCCGGCAGGAAACCAAATTAATGCTGCACCAACAACCGGAATAATGCTCGTGCAACCACATATAATTCCCCAGAAAAACGGATCTTGCAACCCAAAAATCAAAAAGCCAATTGACGCAATTAGTCCCTGGCAAAGCGCAATGAGTGGAACTGCAATTGCGTTGGCATATGTCATATCATTCAATTCTTTAGTCAGTATGGTAATTCCATCTTTTTTGAAAGGAAGGTAACTAAAAATTGATTTTTCTAAATCGCCGGTATAAATCAGCAGATAAAACAAAATGAAATACATGATTAATAAACTTGAAAATATTTGAAGCGTCGAATTTAAAATGGATGGAATCTGGACCGCAATGGTTTTAGTAAAATCATCAATTATTTTGTTGCTTACAATTTCGCGTCCAAACGAATCATTTATTTTATTTATCAAAGTATGATAACCAAGTATAACATCTTGCGGGTTCGACAATATAGTTTGTACTTTATCAAAAAGGAGGTAGGATAAAGAGCTAACAGGAACAACAATGAGCAAAAAGGAAATAAAAATTATAAGTAATGCAGCTCCCCATCTTTTCCATTTTCGTATTTCAATCAGGTGCCGCATAAATTTTCGGAACAAAACATAAAACAACAATGAACCGAGCATTGCAGGTGTAAAACTATTAATACTATAAACCAAAAAAAGAAATAAGGAAACGATTATAATGAGTATGATAAACTTTCTGCCGTTTTCATGAAAAAATTCTGTTTCAGATTTCATCCTTTTTTTTACAAAGAAAATAAAAAACAGAGCATTTGATATTTTGTTATGTATTATTATTGATAGAAAATTTTCCGGAATGAAAGAGTCGAATAGAATTATTGCAGCAGTATTAGTAGGCGCGGCTGTTGGTGGAGCCATTGCCTGGTTCTTAACTTCAAATAAAAAAGATGATTGGATAGGAGAATTAAAAGAAACCGTTGATAAAGTTAAAAATGATTTTAATGAAGTTATTGATAAAGGGAGTAAAATTGTTGAGGAAATTTTAGATAATGATGTTGATGAAGCATCTAATAAAAATCAGTAAATAATATTTTTTATGGCGGAAACAAATGAGCACCTGGATGAAATAAAGAATTTAGCCACCGACTATGCTGAAACAAAAATTGAGTTAATTAAAATTGAGCTAATTGAAAAAATAGCCCGGGTGGTGGGCACCATTTTTACTTTGTTTATTTTATTTATGGTGTTGTCATTTGTATTAATTGCTTTGTCGGTTTTAGCCGGAGCACTTCTGAATCATTTGTTAAACAGTAGCTACCTTGGTTATTTAATTGTTGCAGCAGTTTACTTGCTTGAGTTTATTTTATTGATGAACCAGCGTAAAAAAGTAGTTGAGTACCTCATGAGTCACATCATAAAATCAATGTATGAATAGCGTTGATAAAATTCCTATTACAGATTATCAATCATTGCTACAGGAAAAGCAGCGATTAAAAACATTGAATCAGGTAACAGAATTACAATTTAAAAATAAATGGCGTGAACTGCAAAATCACTATCCTGATTTGATTTTAAAACCGCTGCTGCCATTTTCGATAATTACCAATCAGCATATTTATAATGCTTTTGATTGGTTAAATACAATTTTGTTCGAGCGGATATTTAAAGGTAGAGAAGAGGATGGTCTGGTTAAAGTTTCAAAATTTGTAATTCGATTTGCACAGATTTATGCAGTTCGGAAAGTTGCCGGCATTTTTAACCGAAAAAAATAATAACCGGCGATTCCTCAATGATTAATTTATCGAAATCAAATCAATTGTAAATATTAAATTGGAATTTCCCGGAATACTTCCTGACCCACTCGAACCATAGGCAAAGCTGGGTGGTAAGTATAAAATAATTGTGCCACCGGAAGCAATTAGCGGAATACCTTCTTGCCAACCGATTATTAAATTTTCAAGAGGAAATGACACATTGGTTCCTGAATCAAAAACAGTTCCGTCAGTTAGTTTTCCTTCGTAATTTACAGTAATATTTGAGCAGACAGTAGGAGCTGTTCCTGACCCGGTTTGTGTTATTTGATAAAAAAATCCTCTTGCATCTTCTGTAGTAATAATTGAATTGGCTGTTAAAAATGATTTTAAATTACTTACTTCATTTGCTGGTGCTGTAACGCTCACTGCTTCACAATTATCCATTGATTTTGAGCAGCCTGTTACAATTAAAATAAGAAGTATAAGCCGGAGTTTTTTTATTCGCATGTTTTATTTTTTAATTAATTATTTTCTGTTTAGGAGAAACAATAGTATTGAAAAGGATTATAAATAAGTTGCTTTATTCATTCATATATAAAAAGAAATAACGCGCGTTTGGGCGAAATTTATTTTTAATTATTACTGTTGTTTTTTCACATTAACAATTGACGAAGTAATTAAATAATCGTTATCATCATAAACATAAACTTTAAAAATTCCTTCGTTATAAAAAGTCATTTCCTTCCAGAAAAATTCCCAATCAGGCTGTGCATCTTGTCGAATAGTTAAATTGAATTGTTCAGAGCCATCAGCTTTTACTTCATAAATATCATAGTTGACATAGTAACTTTTTAATTCATAGGGAAGCCTGACTAACAAATCAAAATACCCGCCATCATTTCCAATCAAAAAAGTATTGCTTTCATTAATTGCATATCCATCTTCATCTACGGCCTCGCAAAAATGCAGAGACTGAGCAACTGAATTTGTTGAAATAAACAATTGGAATGTAAGGGAAGTTAAAAGGATTGTAATGGATTTTATCATGTTAATTTAGATTTATTTAGTGAACAAAATTTAATTTAAGGAACCAGAAAAATGTCAATGAAGTTTTGCAAACAGTTTTTTTAAAGAGTTAATTTTTAGTTTAATTTCATTTTCAATATTGATTTCATGAGCGCATAAAGCCATCAATGAAATAAAAGCAAGTTTTAATGTTAAAGCAGTTGTCATTTTATGATTTTATTTTTAAGAAAATACGATTGGTTTTTCTGAAAAAAAAGGTAGGCCGAAGTATTTAAATCAAATTGAAAATTGAATTTTGTTGAAGCCCATGTAAATGAAAAAGGTTGTATTGATGTCAGAAAAAAAAAGTTTCAAAAATATTGTTCATTGAATTTTGTGAATAAAAATTACAGAATATTTCGGTGTGTGATGTAATTAAAGAGTGTTCAGGCAATACTAATCTTTTATTCAAGTTAAGATTTTTCTGTTTTGAGGTGATGCTTTTTGTAAAAAAATTATTAAATGAAATATGATTTTTTTCCGGCTGTGCCGCAAGCTTAGAAATGTTTAATAGTAAAAAGAGTAAAACCAGTTTCATATTTTTCATTTGGTAGTGCGAATCTATTTTTAGTTAGGTGATTGAGTTGAAGAATACCTTTAAACAGTCATGAATAATCGACAAAGTGTTCGGAATTGGAGTTGAGCAATAGTTATAGATTGTAGTATTCAAAGTAATTTATCAACTGCATGACTGAAATAAGTTATTTTAATAAATCAATTTATTTTAGTAAGTGTAAAATTTGGATTGTCAATAATTCATTTATCTTTCAAACCGAATAAAAAAACATTTTCATGGCAAGTAAATTATGGGTTACCAAACCAATCGCTGCATTGATGCAGGAGACAAGTGACAAAGATGAACATTCACTTAAACGAACACTTACCGCCTGGGCATTAATTGCGTTAGGAATTGGCGCAATAATAGGAGCGGGACTTTTTGTTCGGACGGCAGCAGCAGCAGCAAATAATGCCGGGCCATCCGTAACATATGCTTTTATGGTTGCCGGGCTTGGGTGTGCATTAGCGGGGTTGTGTTATGCTGAATTTGCCAGCATGATTCCGATTGCCGGTAGCGCTTATACTTATTCTTATGCAACAATGGGAGAATTTATTGCCTGGATTATCGGATGGGATTTAGTTTTAGAATATGCAGTTGGTGCAGCTACTGTAGGTATTGCCTGGAGTGAATATTTAAATAAATTCTTAGATCAGTTTTTTGGAATTTCAATTCCCTATCAATGGTATCATTCGCCATTTGAAACTTCGGTCAGTGGTGTGCAGGGTATCATGAATATTCCTGCTTTATTCATTATATTAATTCTTACTTTATTGCTTATTCGCGGAATGAAAGAATCAGCGTTTGTGAATGGAATTATTGTTATTACCAAAGTGGCCATTGTTCTTTTAGTCATTGGTTTGGGTTGGAGTTTTATAAATCCTGTAAATCACACACCGTTTATTCCGGATGCAACTTTATATACTGATGATGCAGGCGTTGTTCATAATTATGGTGGAATATTAGGAATTCTTGGTGCTGCCGGGGTTGTGTTTTTTGCTTTCATTGGTTTTGATGCCGTATCTACTGCAGCGCAAGAAGCAAAAAATCCTAAACGCGATATGCCAATTGGAATTTTAGGTTCGCTGGTAATATGTACTGTGCTTTATATTTTGTTTGCTTATGTTTTAACTGGAATTGCTACTGTTGATGATTTCAGAACAACCGGGAAGGAAGCCTCTGTAGCATATGTAATTGATACTTATATGACCGGGTATGGATGGCTTTCAAAACTTGTTACAGTAGCAATTCTTGCTGGGTTTTCTTCAGTTATATTAGTTATGTTAATGGGACAATCACGAGTGTTTTATTCAATGAGCCGCGATGGGTTAGTACCGAAAATATTTTCAACTATACATCCGAAATTCAAGACTCCCTATAAAAGTAATTGGGTGTTCTTTGTTTTTGTAGGATTTTTCGCTGCATTTGTTCCCGGCGATGTGGTGGGCGATATGACAAGTAAAGGAACCTTGTTTGCTTTTATGGTTGTTTGTGCCGGAGTTCGGATTATGAGAATTAAGCATCCGGAAATTAAAAGGGAATTTAAAACTCCGTTGGTACCACTTATTCCAATATTAGGAATAATAGTTTGTGGCGCCATGATTTATGGTTTGGGTTGGACTAATTG
>CAMDOA010000049.1 GCA_945903305.1 Chitinophaga pinensis | reverse complement strand
TTTACAAATTATTTTTATCTTTGGTTTCCAAAAATCAATAACATGAAAAAACATTTTTATTTCGCGGTTATTCTGTTGTTCGCGCTCGGTTGTAACAGCGGCAATTCTATTAAGGAAGCCGCATCATCAACCGATTCCGTTAAAACCGAACACTACTGCTGCACACCCAAAACAACCGACAAGGAATGGTATAACGATACAACCACAGCTCCGCTCTTCGAAGGATTAAGCGGCATTGATTTTAAAATTTCAACAGAAAGTACTCGTGCGCAACGATACTTCAACCAGGGCATGATGCTTTCTTATGGTTTCAACCATGCCGAAGCAGGGCGCTCTTTTTATCAATCAATGCGCGAAGATTCAAATTGTGCAATGGGTTACTGGGGCTTTGCTTATGTTCTCGGCCCCAATTATAACGGAGGAATGGAACCCGATAATTTTCAACGGGCATATGATGCAGCGCAGAAAGCATTGAAGCTATCTGTTAATTGCAATGCAAAAGAAAAAGCATTGATTGAAGCACTCACTCACCGTTATGCAAAAGATCCGCCTGCAAACCGCAGTGAGTTGGATAAAGATTATGCAGCAGCAATGAAAAAGGTTTACACAAAATATGCTGATGATGCAGATATAGGAGCGCTTTATGCCGAGAGTTTAATGGATTTGCATCCGTGGGATTTGTATGAGAAAAAAACAAAACAACCCAAGAGCTGGACTCCTGAAATTATTGCAGTGCTCAAACATTTAATAAAACAAAATCCAAGCCACCCGGGAGCGCATCACTTTTATATTCATGCAGTGGAAGCTTCTGCTACACCTGAGCGTGCATTGCACAGCGCTCAGATAATTCCAAAATTAGCCCCGGGTTCAGGTCATCTTGTTCACATGCCTGCACATATATACATCAACACCGGCGATTACCATCTTGCAACACTCGCCAACATTAATGCAATAAAGGTGGATAGTAATTATACAACTTCATGTCATGCACAGGGTGTTTATCCGCTTGCTTATTATCCGCATAACTATCATTTCCTCATCGCCACCGCCACGCTTGAAGGCAACTCTAAACTGGCATGGATGGCCTCGCAAAAAATGCGTGCAAATACTTCGCTTGATATTATGCAGCAACCCGGATGGGGAACATTGCAACATTACTACACCATTCCATTTTATGTGGCTGTGAAACTTGCTATGTGGGATACCATTCTGGCTTTTAAACCTGAAGCCAAGGAATTGATTTATCCGAATGCAGTGTTGCACTACGCAAGAGGAATGGCTTATCTTGGAAAGAAAGACATTGCTAAAGCACAACTGGAGTTGAGTGAATTAAACAAACTGGCAAACGATACTTCGCTGAAAGCACTCACCATATGGGGAATAAACTCAACTGCCGACCTGATGCAGATTGCTGTGAAGGTTTTGCATGCTGAACTATTGGCGAAACAAGGCAAGAAGAATGAAGCCATTAAACTGCTGAAGGAAGCTGTTGCACTTGAAGATCAGTTGAACTACGATGAACCACCCGATTGGTTTTTCTCGGTCCGCCATTATTTAGGTGAGGAATTATTGAATGCCGGAAAATTTGCCGAAGCCGAAAAGGTGTATCACGAAGATTTAAAAACCTGGAAAGAAAACGGTTGGGCATTAATCGGACTTTACACCTCGTTGCAAAAGCAAAATAAATCAGAGGCAGCAAAAGCTGTAAAAACACGATTCGATAAGGCCTGGCAATATGCCGACTTTAAAATCACATCTTCGATTTTATTGTAACAGATATTAGCAGGTAATAAAAAGCAATTGCATTGTATTCTCCGGTTGCATGAATGGGGTTTCGTGCAGCCGGATTTTTTATTTCCGCATCATCCATGATACCTCACCCACGCCCGATAAAACGATTGCGCCAAACGCATCCACCCTCTCCTCATTCAAACTTATTGCGGAATGAATCGGGAGAGATGGAATGAGGAGAGGGAGTTATTCATCAATCAGAGTTATGCATTCACTCCTTTGTTTTTTTAACTCCCTCTCGGCTTTCTTACAAAACTCTGATTGATGTCACCACTCCGAAAGTGGAGAGGGTGGAAATATTTTTCGCTAACTGTTAGTTGTGCGCGGGTGAGGTAATTATCGAAAAGGATTTTTCCTTCCGCATCATCAGATCAAACTCAGTTAGTGGAATACCAACATTCTCTTACAAACTTTTTCTTCTGTATAAAAAGTATGTAGCGATAAGTAAGAATGGTATTGTTGAAATAATCATCAGCATGTTAAGGTTCATCACCCCGATTGAAAGAAACAGAAGCACTATTAATCCGAGCAATATCATTCCAAGAAAAGTCAATCGCTTATCGGCCCTTGATTTGAATAACGAAATCAGAATTAATAGCTGACCAATCAACGGTGCAATAATTACAGGATGAGTAAACACACCAACTAAATCATTGGTTGTAAACACAGCATACTGCAATTGAAACATATAATTTGAATTACCCGGCCATTCCAGATAGCATATTGAAAACGATAACAACAGACCAATGTTAATTATGCGCAACAAGTTATTTTTCATTTACCACTCGCGCAACTGCATACAACTTTCCGGTAAATGAATCGGGTGTTGAATTCCAGTTAAGTAAAATGTAAGTGCCATCTTTTTTGCGATAGCGGTTTACGAAGCCGACTGTGAGTGCACCTCCCTTCAATTTTTCAATTTCCTTGAGGGTGGTTTCAATATCATCAGGGTGAACAAAATTCAGAAACTGATTTTCGAGCAGTTCCTTTTTTGAATAGCCGAGTAATTTTTCAAAGGAAGAATTAATAATTAAAAAATATCCTTCCACATTAGCAATGCATAAAAGGTCATTGCTGTTTTCAAAAAAATGTTTATACTCCCTTAACTGTTCTTCCGTCTTAACTCTGAATTTTAAATCAGAACGAATACTTATGGCCACAAAAACCACCAGAAACAAAATGCTGCCTATAAGCGCATAAAATGAAAGATTAAAATTTGTATTACTAATATGAATCCTTTCCATACGACTTTCTAATTTGCTGTTTTCTTCTGCTTGTATTTTTTCGATGGTTGATCTTATTTCATCCAGGTAAAATTTTCCTTTGCGCGATGCAACCAGTTGTTGCGCAGCATTGAATCCACTGTCTTTTCTAATTTGTATAGTTTCTATAGAATACTCAATCCGTTTATTTATCAATTCACTCAATGCATTTAACTCTTTATTTTCATCATTATTCTGGTTCAATAAATCTCCTAGCTTTTCTTGCTCACTTATCATTTTTTTATTGGCATTATAAAATGGATTTAAAAAAATGGTATCGCCGGTAATAACATATCCCCTGCTGCTTAAAACAATATCTTGTATTAATGAAAAAATAGTTTCGGTTTGAAATCTGACTTGCTGTGTATGCTGAAGCAGTCGGTTATTTTCCTGAACAGATTTATTATTTACAAATGTGGCAATGCCTGCCGCTATAACCCATAACATGATCACTAAAAAAAGTGCCGTCATTTTATTTTCGAATAGTTGTTTCATGCAACTGTGTTTTTGTGTTATAAATGTAAAAGAAAACCTTTTTCAATCGATAAAATAATTTTCCTTAACAACTCATCCTAATAATTAAATTGCTTTAAATCATTCAATACATTTGAACGCTGATGAAACGCTATTACATTATTATTCTGATTCTTCTTTTTCCATGCAGAATTTCTGCACAAACATCCTTCCTCACTGCTGCTGATTCAATAATAAATGGTCGTGTGATAACAGTTACAGGAAGCTGGGTGGGAATTTATGGAACCACATTAATTGGTTTAAATGAATTGTGGTATAAAAATTATCCGCGCAGCAGTTTTCATTTTTTTAACGACAATGGAGAATGGAATCAGGTTGATAAAGTCGGACATATTTATACTGCATACATTGAAAGTCAATGGAGCACAAAAGCATTTCAATGGGCCGGAATGAAAAAAAACAAGGCCGCCATTCTAGGTGGACTCACCGGATTTACTTTACAAACCACCATTGAAATTCTCGATGGTTTTTCCTCGAAGTGGGGTTTTTCAGTTGGCGATATTTCGGCTAACACACTCGGTTCTGCCATTAATGTTTCTCAAAATATTTTGTGGAATGAGCAACGGATTCGGATGAAATTTTCTTCTCATCCTGTAAAATACAATGCTGATATTAAAACAAGAGCCAATGATTTGTATGGAACTTCGATTCCGGAATTAGTAATGAAAGATTACAACGGACAAACCTACTGGCTGTCTGTCAATCCTTCAATGTTCATTCATCATGAAAATAAATTTCCGAAGTGGTTGAACATTGCTGTGGGTTATGGAGCTGATGGAATGTTGGGCGGTTTTGAAAATAAATGGACCGATGAAAACGGACTTGAAATTTCACGAACTGATATTCCGCGTACCCGGCAATTTTATTTAACACCGGATATTTCGTTCAGCCGGATAAAAACCAATTCGCACCTTCTGAAAACCATTTTTGAATTGGCTGATGTGATCAAGTTTCCTGCTCCTACATTAGAATATAATACAACAGGAAAACTGAAAGCACACTGGATTTATTTTTAAAAAACAAGAAGCGCTTTTACTGCTTCTTTTCCAAACAAACAAATGCAATCTGATTGGGCAATATGAAGAATTAATTTAGGTTTGTGTTCGACAGAACATTCAGCAAATGGATTATACAATTGAAATTACCCGAGCAAAGAATACGCGGATAAGTGAAGTGGATTTTGATAATCTGCAATTCGGAAAATTTTATTCTGATCACATGTTCCTGGCGGAATATGCCGATGGTCATTGGCAGAATGCACGCATTGTTCCGTTTGCTGATTTGCAATTGAGCCCGGCAAGTTCATTCATGCATTATGGTCAGGCAATTTTTGAAGGGATGAAAGCATTTAAAGATGAAAATGGAAATGCTTTGTTGTTTCGCACTGATCAAAATCACAAACGCTGGAATATATCTGCTGAAAGAATGGGGATGCCCGAAATTCCCTTCGAACTTTTTAATTCAGCAATAAGCGAATTGGTTTCATTAGACAAAAAATGGATTCCGACTAAGGATGGTTGTTCTCTATACCTGCGCCCGTTTATGTTTGCTACGGATGTGCATGTGGGAATAAAACCCACTGAGTGTTTTACTTTTTGCATCATCACCTCCCCTGCCGGCAGGTATTATTCAAAACCGGTGAGAGTGTTAGCGGCCGATAAATATGTACGCGCTTTTCCCGGTGGAACCGGTTACGCAAAAGCATCAGGAAATTATGGAGCAAGCATGTTGCCTTTAAAGGAAGCGATTGCAAAAGGATATGACCAGGTTTTGTGGATGGATGGATTTGAGTTTCGTTATGCCGAAGAAATTGGTTCCATGAATGTATTTTTTATTGTGGATGGCATTGTGAAAACACCCGCATTAGTCGGAACAATATTAGATGGTGTTACTCGCGATTCATGTATTCAATTACTTAAAGGTTATGGATTGAAAGTAGAAGAAACCCGAGTGGACTTAAATGAAATATTAAAAGCCTATCATGAAGGAAAATTACAAGATGCTTTCGGCACCGGCACTGCAGCATCTGTTGCTCCTATCTCGCACATTGGTTATAAAGGAACCGTAATGGAGTTGCCTGCGGTTGAATCAAGGGAAATATCCATTCGATTGAAAAAAGATTTGGAAGGAATTAAAACCGGAACCGTAGCAGATAAATTTAACTGGGTAACTAAAGTTCAACCTGGTATATCGGCATTGGTTTAAATTAACTTTTTAAAAAAAGAAGGCCTCTTGTAAAATTTTACAAGAGGCCTTTTTATTTTTTTTAAACTTAAATTATTTCTTCTCTTCTTCTTTCACTTCTTCATACTCAACATCCTGCACGGTTCCTTCTGCTTTTGCCTCGCTTTCAGTTTGTGATTGAGCACCCTCAGCATTTGGGTTTGCTTCTGCATTTTGCGTGGCTTTGTAAATATCTTCTGAAGCAGCTTCCCATGCTGTGTTCATCAGTTTCATGGCATCGTCAATGGCGGTAAGGTTGCGGTTTTTATGTGCTTCCTTCAATCCTTCCAATGCTTTTTCAATCGCTTCTTTTTTCTCGGCCGGAATTTTTTCACCAAATTCCTTTAATTGTTTTTCGGTGCTGAAAATTAAACTGTCGGCCATATTAATCTTGTCGGCTTCTTCGCGTGCCTTTTTATCAGCATCTTCATTTGCTTTTGCATCGGTACGCATTTTTTCAATTTCCTCCTTGCTCAAACCGGTTGATGCTTCAATGCGAATGCTTTGTTCTTTTCCGGTGCCTTTATCTTTAGCATTCACTTTTAAAATTCCGTTTGCATCAATATCAAAAGTTACTTCAATCTGTGGAACACCACGCTGTGCAGGTGGTAAATCGCTTAGCATGAATCGACCGATGGAGCGATTGTATTGCGCCATACTTCTTTCACCTTGCAGACAATGAATTTCAACTGAAGGCTGATGATCAACAGCCGTAGTAAACACTTCTGATTTCTTGGTTGGAATAGTGGTGTTTGCTTCAATAAGTTTAGTGAACACCCCACCCATTGTTTCAATTCCAAGTGATAGTGGTGTAACATCTAATAACAAAACATCTTTCACATCACCGGTTAAAACTCCGCCTTGAATGGCAGCACCAATGGCAACTACCTCATCGGGGTTCACACCTTTTGATGGTTTCTTTCCGAATAATTTCTCCACTGCTTCTTGCACTTTCGGAATACGGGTTGAACCACCTACCAAAATAATTTCGTCAATATCAGTGGTTTTATATCCTGCATCTTCCAACGCTTTTTTACAAGGTCCAAGAGATCGCTCTACCAAATGATCAGTCAATTGTTCAAATTTTGCGCGGGTTAATTTTTTTACTAAGTGTTTTGGAACCCCATCCAATGCAGTGATATATGGAAGATTAATTTCTGTTTCAATCGAACCCGATAATTCAATCTTTGCTTTTTCAGCTGCTTCTTTCAATCGTTGCAAGCCCATCGGGTCTTTGCGGATATCCATGTTTTCTTCTTTCTGAAATTCGTCGGCAAGCCATTGAATAATACACTGATCAAAATCATCGCCTCCCAAGTGCGTATCTCCGTTTGTGCTTTTTACTTCGAACACGCCTTCGCCTAAATCCAGAATAGAAACATCAAAAGTTCCACCGCCTAAATCATAAACGGCAACCTTCATGTCTTTATGTTTTTTATCTAAACCATAAGCAAGTGCAGCAGCAGTTGGCTCGTTAATAATGCGGCTCACTTTTAATCCAGCAATTTCTCCGGCTTCTTTTGTTGCTTGTCGCTGCGAATCGTTGAAGTAAGCAGGCACAGTAATCACCGCTTCGGTTACTTCTGTTCCCAAATAATCTTCTGCAATTTTTTTCATTTTCTGCAACACCATTGCTGATATCTCCTGTGGTGTATACATGCGACCTGAAATATCTACTCTCACAGTATTGTTATCTCCTTTCACGGCATTGTATGAAACATACTTCAGTTCATTTCCAACTTCATCATATCTGCGTCCCATAAAACGCTTAATTGAAGCAATTGTATTTCTTGGATTGGTAATGGCTTGTCGCTTTGCAGGGTCTCCTACTTTTCGCTCACCATTCGCCAAAAACGCAACTACTGAGGGTGTTGTACGCCGACCTTCATCGTTGGCAATTACCACCGGTTCGTTTCCTTCCATTACTGAGACACAAGAGTTTGTTGTACCTAAATCAATTCCTATTATTTTTCCCATAATTAACTTATTTTTTTACCAGCAATTCTCAATAGTGGTGCCATTGGATTGAATAAGAAATTTTGGCAGAGAAGTTAATATCTCAGGAAATAAAAATATTTATAAATTCAAAAAGAAGAACTATTGACAGAAAGTGCCGTTGGATTTTAAAAAATTTAATTGAACAGTTTTACTCATGCAGGCAATACTGTCCTTTGTTTTAGGTTCCAATTCAATATCAATAAAATTATTAAAAGCACGGGAAGAAAAAATGCCTAACCCATTTTCAATGTTGGTGTATTGTGGCATTGCTTGTCCTTGGGTTAAACCTGTTTGAGCCAGATTAATCTGGTAATAATTATAAAATTCAGTGCCGCCACAACTGAACAGTAAATCTACTTTCCCTGCAATTCGGTAAACATTTGAATTTATACTTATTGCTGAACTTAAGTACGAATAAAAATCACTACTGACTATTGCATAATTCATGTCATCATTTCCATCGCCATTAGCTGAAAGTTTATTTCTGAATATGACCCAATCTATGGCTGTGTCTTTTAAAAAAGTTCCGTTGGTAAGGTATTCTTTATAATGAAACCTGAATATCAGATCGTAAACTTTCCCATTGGCCGCCGACTTCCATTCAATGTTGTATTTCGACCCCGGAAAAAAACTTATTTTTTGAGTTCCAATGGGTTTAGAAATTTTTAAGTCATTTACAATTTTAGATTCGGCAGTAACTGATGCCGAATTATCAGATTTTGAAATACTGATTTTATAAAGTTTGTTTGGGTCGATATTGTAATCAGTTCGATATAAAATGTTGGGTGATGAAGCAAAAATGCCTGAATCTTTCATTAGCCCAAATGAATCGCCGTTAATTCTATCAAGCGGAATTGTGTTTGTAATATTTCCATTACTGAATTCTAAAAGTGTTACTGTTAATGAATCATAGTAAAGCGAGTCGGGTATTTGCGCTATACTTAGTGCACTTGTTTCAGGATCCAGAAATGCTTTTTCGATTCTGATGTAATTAAAATTGGCATCCTTGTCGAGCAATCCATAAACGATAGTAACATCTTTCCAATCACTGGTTAGGTCAAAATCGGTTGAGCAGGATTGAAATAAAAATACAAGCAGAATAAAAGATGTAATGATTTTTTTCATGGGCGGTAAATGTATTATTGCAACAGTAAATTCAAGTCACTAAAATGTAAAATGTTTATTGGTAGAAATTATTCAGGTCGATAATAAATTTCTCAGCCAAACAATCTGCTTTTTACTTTGCCGAACTAATTGTGCGACTAACTTTGGCACTCTTATTTTTTAAGATGGATTTCAAAAAAATAAAAAAAGTAACCACGCATGTGCTTCAGGAAATGAAGGACAACGGGGTAAAAATTTCAATGCTGACCGCCTATGATTTCAGCATGGCCCGAATAGTGGATGATGCCGGAATAGATGTTATTTTGGTAGGCGATTCGGCAAGTAATGTAATGGCCGGAAACGAAACCACACTTCCGATAACATTGGATCAAATGATTTATCATGCATCTTCAGTTGTGAAAGGTGTGAATCGTGCATTAGTGGTTGTTGATTTACCTTTTGGTTCTTACCAGGGAAATTCCAAAGAAGCATTACATAGCACAATCAGAATTATGAAAGAATCTGGTGGGCATGCAGTTAAATTAGAAGGTGGAAAAGAAGTGAAAGAATCGGTTGACAGAATTGTATCAGCAGGAGTTCCGGTGATGGGGCATTTGGGTTTAACTCCACAGAGCATTTATAAATTTGGAACTTACACTGTGCGTGCAACATCAGACGAGGAAGCAGATAAACTTTTGAGTGACGCAAAAATTTTAGAAGCTGCAGGTTGCTTTTCAATTGTATTGGAAAAAATTCCGGCACAATTAGCTGCCAAAGTTTCAAGCGAAGTAAAAATTCCATTGATAGGAATAGGTGCAGGAAATAAAGTGGATGGTCAGGTATTGGTGTTACACGATTTGCTCGGTATTAATAAAGAATTTAAACCACGGTTTTTACGGCAGTATTGCAATTTATATGATCAAATAAAAATTGCAGTAGAACACTATGTTGATGATGTGAAGAATTCAGATTTTCCAAATGAAAAAGAACAATACTAAATGAAAATTTTTTTACTAGTTATTTCCTGTTTCATTTTTTCATATTCTTTTGGCGGAAATAATCCGAAGCATTTTCGTGCATCAAATGAACGAAGCGATTCGATTGATATATTGAAGTACACTATTCATTTTGATTTGAGTAACCTGGCCGTTTATCAAATCAGCGGCAAGTGTGTGATAAAGTTCGTATCAAAAATGAATAACATTTCACAACTGAATCTGGATTTATTAAAACTACCGATTGATAGCGTGCTAGATACATTCAATCAAAATTTGATTTTTGATTACAGCGATTCTTTGCTCCTAAAAATTAATCTTTCTACAACATTAAATCAGAACGATACATCAGAAGTCACAGTGTTTTACCACGGTCAACCGCAAGCTGATGCCACCTGGGGAGGATTTTATTTTAACCCGCCTTACAGTTATAATTTGGGAGTAGCTTTTACTTCGCTTCCACACAATTTTGGCAGAGTTTGGTTTCCTTGTTTCGATAATTTTGTTGAAAGATCATTGTATGAATTTTATATAACTATACCCACCGGGAAAGTAGCCACTTCAAATGGTGAGTTGTTAGACACCTTAAATATCGGAAACAACACTACTGTATGGCACTGGTTGCTAACCGAAACTATACCTACTTATCTCGCATGTGTTACGGTGAGTGATTATGCAATTTTAAAAACTTCGTTTAATGGTTTGCTTGGCACAGTGCCTGTTTGGTTGGCAGCGCGACCAACAGACACAACAGCTATGAAAAATTCTTTCATCCATTTGCAGGATGCTTTTAACGCTTATGAAAATCGCTTTGGGCCATATCGTTGGAATAAAGTAGGCTATTCAATTGTACCTTTTAGTGGTGGTGCAATGGAACATGCAACCAATATTTCGTATCCGTTATTTGGCATTAACGGAAGTACTACTTACGAATCAATTATGGCACATGAACTTTCGCATCATTGGTTTGGCGATTTGGTTACATGCAGTACAGCCGAAGACATGTGGCTCAATGAAGGATGGGCAGTTTACTGTGAATTTATTTTTGCCGAATGGTTGAGTGGATATCAAGGATATCAAAATGCTGTAACTGCCAATCATCATGCAGTTGTTCATTATGCTAACTTGAAAGATGGTGATTATTTTCCGCTGTCAGGAATTCCGCAAAGTGTTACTTATGGAAACACAACTTATCAAAAAGGAGGTGATGTGGCACACACACTTCGAAGTTACATGGGCGATTCATTATTTTTTTTATGCCTGAAAAATTATTTGCAAAACAACCAGTTCACTTCAAAAAATTCAGGCGAGTTCAGAGATTATCTGGAAAATTGTTCAGGAATAAATCTTCATCCTTTTTTTGATGGATGGGTTTTCAATCCCGGATTTCCACAGTTCAGCGTAGAATCTTTTTCTACTACTGCCAACGGTGGCTGGACTGATGTTGCCGTTTACATTCGTCAAAAACTGAATCATGCTCCCGATTATTTTCAACAGGTACCTATTGAAATTACCTTCATGAATAACAACTGGGAGAAGGTAACTGAAACAGTTTTAGTCAGTGGCCCCTGCACTATTTATTCTACTACAATTCCTATTTTTCCTGATTATGTTGGATTGGATTTAGGCCAGAAAATTTCTGATTCAGAAACCGATGATGCCAAAACAATTAAAGTAAGCGGTGGCAATAATTTTGTTAACGGAAAAATGAATTTGAATGTGCAAAGCATTACTGACTCAGCTTTCGTGCGCATTGAGCATAATTATATTTATGCCGATGGATTTAAAATTCCGCATCCTGGTTTACATATTTCTCAGGAAAGATATTGGAATGTAGATGGAATTTTTCCTGCAGGGTTTGATGCAAAGGCAACTATACTTTATAATGGCACCAAACCTTCATCGGTATCAACAACAAGTGGCGCCTATCTGGATGATGAACTCATCACAAACTCTGAAGACAGTTTGGTATTATTGTATCGCTGCAACGCATCGCAAGATTGGGTAATAGAAACCGATATTATTTTAAGTACTCAAGGAAACACTTCGAATAAAACAGGGCAAATAACAATTAACCATTTAAAAAAAGGACAATATGCTTTAGGTATTTATCAGTGGAATAAAATTGATTCGTTGCTTCCGGTTGTATCCGATACTTGTTCAATTGTGTTGAATGTTCCTGATACATTCAGCTTTGTTTCAGCAGAAATAATTGTTTACCCCAACCCTGCAGGCGATTCTTTTTTCATAAGTGGTAGCTATAGAAATTCAATTTCTTTAATAGAAATATTTGATGGCAATGGCAGAAAAGTGGAATCAAAATTATTTAATAAGGGAACTGAAATTTTAGAATTGAAAACTGAAGCGTTGGTGAACGGATTATACTTTATTAAAATCAGCCAATCGAATGGAGAGTACTTAGTGAAGAAAATAATTGTGATGAAATAATTTTATGTATAAATAAAAATCAAACTTTTAAATGCAAAACATAACTGTAATAGGTGCAGGAACAATGGGTAATGGAATTGCCCATGTTTTTGCCATGAAAAATTTTAATGTAACCATAGTGGATGTATCGCAACCGGCGCTTGACAAAGCCATTCAAACCATCACTAAAAATTTAGATCGTCAGGTTTCGAAAAATGCAATCAGTGAGACTGATAAAATAAATACATTAAAAAATATTTCGACCAATACTTCAATTGAGCAAGGAGCTGGTTCTGCCGATTTAGTTATTGAAGCAGCTACTGAAAACACAGAACTCAAACTGAATATTTTTAAAAAGCTGGATGAAGTTTGCAGTTCACAAACAATATTAGCATCTAACACATCATCAATTTCAATTACAAAAATTGCTGCCGTTACCAACCGACCAGATAAAATTATCGGCATGCATTTTATGAATCCGGTGCCTGTAATGAAATTAGTTGAAGTTATAAGAGGTTATTCAACTTCAGATATTGTAACGGAAACTATTATGAATCTGAGCAAACAATTAAACAAAAATCCGGTAGAGGTTAATGATTACCCCGGATTTGTAGCCAACAGAATTTTAATGCCCATGATTAACGAAGCCATTTACACATTGAATGAAGGAGTTGCCGGTGTTGAAGAAATTGACACCGTCATGAAATTGGGAATGGCGCATCCGATGGGTCCACTGCAATTAGCCGATTTCATTGGATTGGATGTTTGCTTAAGTATTCTGAATGTGTTACACAGTGGATTCGGAAATCCAAAATATGCGCCGTGCCCGTTGTTAGTAAATATGGTCACAGCTAAAAATTTAGGCATAAAATCAGGACAGGGATTTTATCAATACTCCTCTACATCAAAAGAATTAGTTGTCGCTTCACGCTTTAATAAGAAAGAATTAATTTGAAATCATTTTTTTGAATCAGTCATAAAATAAAAGATTGTGAATATTAAATTGTTTTACAAATTATATTTTTACTGTTATTAGCAAAAAATCATTCTCCTGAACAAGCTGCTCTCAATATTTCTTGCGCTAAATTTATTCTGTCTGCCAGAATTATTTGCAGGCCCCGGCTTTCAAACCGATACTGTTTGTACGGTTAATGCGACCACATTTACATTAACCGGAGCTGCAGGTGTTACATCCGTTCATTGGAACTTTGGCGATCTTTCCAGCACCAGCGATACCTCAAATCTTTTTAATCCAACATATACATACCCATATGCCGGAATTTTTATTGTAAAACTTATTTATCAAATAGGAGTTGCAATTGATTCAGTTACGCAAAATGTTTTAGTTCTGGGTGTCCCCTCACCCGGGCTACCAGCTGATTATACTTTGTGCGCCGGCACTTATGGGTTAAATGCTAACTATCCTTATGGTGATTCCTATTTATGGTCAACAGGTGCCACTACTCAGGGAATTCAATACTCAACCCCCGGTATTTATTGGATACAAGTAACTAACATGTGTGGAGTTGGGGCCGACACTATTAACGCAAATTTTTTATACCCACCAATTAATCAACTTTCTACTGAGGAATATTTATGCCCTGGAGGTGATCAGGATACAATAACCGCCGGACCAAATAACCCAAATTATACCTACTCATGGTCAACCGGTCAAACAACCAATTCAATAATTGTAACCACACCCGGAAACTATTTTGTTCAAATCAGCAATCAATGTGGTAACGAAAATTCTTATTGCAATATTTATCCGCTCTTGCCTCCTGAAGTAAATCTTGGCGTGAACGATACGGTGTTATGCGGTGATGTGCAACTTCAATTTGATGTGTTTATTCCAACTTGCCAATGGTGTTATTACACCTGGAGTAACGGTGAACTTCTACCGTTTAATATTATAAATACAGAAGGCACAAGTTGGGTGACAATAACGAATGAATGTGGAATAGCAAGCGATTCAATTACTATCAATTATCTGCCATATGCTGGTTATGTATTCGCAAACGACACAACTCTTTGTAATAGCGAAGAGTTAACTTTTAGTTTATCACTGGAAAATGGTGATTTTTTATGGCAGGATGGTAGTACCGACTCATCGTATATTATTGATACCACCGGCCTTTTTTATGTTACGCAGCACAACCTTTGTTCATCAATTACTGATTCTATCAGGGTAAAGAAACTAACACTCTCACTTGAATTCGGTTTCAACGATACCTTACTGTGCCGGGGCGACAAATTGTTGCTGTCGGCATCACAACCGGAAGGAATTTATTTATGGAATAATGGAAGCTCTGATGCGCAACTTGAAATAACAGACGCAGGAGATTATGCAGTTACAGTATCAAATTATTGTGGCTCGCTTGACGATGAGGCAACTGTTTATTATCAAAATTGCGAATCTTGTTTACACATTCCAACGGCATTCACACCTAACGAAGATGGCCACAACGATAAATTCAGAGTGTTGCATGATTGCCTGATTACTCAATTTGAAATTCATATTTATAACCGATGGGGCAAAGAGGTTTTCACTTCAAAGAATCCTGATGGGAAATGGGATGGGAAATATTTAGGAGTTGACCAACCTATTGAAGTTTATATCTACGAAATAAGATATTCAAAATCAGATTTAATAGCTGAAACAAGTGAGTATTTAAAAGGAAATATTTCTTTATTAAGATAAAATCCGAGTATCAATATTATTAATTGGAGTCCACTAAAATCTTGGACAAAAGATCTGCTTTTTATTAAAATTCGGAATACACCCAATATAAATTATTGATAATTCAGGTCCGCCTTTTAACTCAGTAACTTCAGCCAAATCAGAAGTGTTTAAGTCATAATTAAATGCAATACTCATTTTATCAATATCAAAACGGGTAACGATTATCCAGGCATCATTCCACCGATACCATGGGCCTAAATAAACACCATACTTACTGTTTTCCATTTTATCTAAATCAACTCTGATAAATCCGCCAACTAAAATTTCATGATTTGGACCTTGATTCATGTATTGAATCTTTGGATAAAATTCAAATTTTTCACTTGCATGCAAATTCGCTCCCATATTTAACACTATTTTTCTGAAAACCTTGGAGCTATCATCTCCAAGAAAAGATTTTACCGGTTTATTAATATGATAAACCGCGGCTCCCATTGTAAAACTATTTTGGAATGAGGGTGGAATAAAATTATAGGAAACACCAGCGGATAAATCAAAATAAGATAATGTACTCAGTTCCAAATTTTCCTGAGTTAGCTGAATACCATTAAAAGCCAAGTACTGATCACTAAAAAGAAGATTAGTATAATCAATGTTAGCTGATGTCATTCCAAGCATAAGTCCTCCGCCAAAATAATGATGATTAAATTTATCCAATGGTTTATGAATGCTTAAGGCTAATCCAAATTGTGTGGTTGTAAATTTTGAATCACCCGCCTTATCAACTGAAGCATCTAATCCAATCCCGATTATCCCTTTATCTCTTTTTAATATCCTTCTGATATCACCAGACGCATGAAAAGTGGTAAATGGAACTGTTACACTTCGCCATTGCTGTTTATAATTTGCAACCAACCTGTAATCACAATTAAAAAATCCTGCGTTTGCCGGATTTTGCAGCAATGGCGTTGCATAAAATTGCGAGAAATGAATATCCTGCGATTTCGATTGCATGACAATAAAAACAAGAATTATATTCAGAAATAAAATTCTGCAAAATTTTTTCATCGTATTAAAGTAATATTTCCCTGTTTTCTAATTAGTTCTCCGGTACTGCAAACTGCTTCTAAAAAATAGTCGAATACTTCAGGTTCACTTTTTTTACCATTTATTTTCCCATCCCATTTGGCCAAGAAATCAGTTGTTTCAAATACTAATTGACCCCAGCGATTATATATTTTTAAAAAGTGAAGTTCTGAAATTCCCACTCCATCTAAATGAAACTCATCATTTTTTCCGTCGCCATTTGGTGTAAATGCATTCGGAACAAATAATACATTGTCGTTGCAATAAACGGTAATGACAGTAGTATCCTCATCTTTACACCCATTTAAATCTGTAAGTGTCACGATATAAATAGTTGAAATCAAAGGATTTGCAATCGGGTCTTCACAACCATAACAAGTTAAAGTTGAATCAGGCAACCATTGATAAGTTCCTGTACCCGGGTTTGAAATATGATAAGCAGTAAGTTGCGCAATGGTTCCAACCAATATGGTTTCATCAGGGCTCGAAATAACTGACGGTAATGGATAAATACAAATTTCAACTTGTCCGGTGTCAGCATAACATCCCAATGAATCTGATACATAAATGGTATAAGTTGTATTTACAATTGGCGTTGCAAGAACACACGCAGCATTAGATGAATCAATGCCTGTTAACGGTTTCCATTTAAAAGTACTTTGAGTTGTTGAAATAGCACACAACTCTGATGATTCACCAATGCAATAACAAGTATCATTTGGATAGGTGACAGTAAATGGAAATAATACAAATACGGTTATAGTATCTGTATTCTGACAACCATTAATATCAGTTCCGGTTACTATATATGTTGTGGTATCAAAATTTCCACCACCGCTTATTGGATTTGGGATCGAATCATTTAATAATCCGGTTGAAGGTGACCATGCATAACTTATTGCGCCGGTTGCTTGTAGTTGAGTGTAGGTATCTGAACAAATTTTCTTATCAGGTCCAACAGAAACGGGAGGTAATGGATTAACAATTATTACAACTTCATCAGTATTTGTGCATCCAAATACATCAGTTACTGTAAGTGTATAAGTAGTTGTAACTGTTGGGCTTGCAATTGGATTTAAATTAGTAATAGTATCCACGGTTGCCGGGCTCCAAAAATGAATTTGCTCAGGAGTTGTTCCAATTAACTGCACAGAATTTCCAAGACACACTTCATCATCGTTTCCTGCATTTACGATTGGTAAAGGCATTACAATGACAGTAGCTGAAGTATCGTCACCACATGTTCCAACAAAAGCTATTACTGTAAAAATTTCAGTCGAATCTGGTGTCACCGTAATACTCTGAGTAGTTTCCCCATTACTCCATTGGTAAGAAGTGCCACCGCTTGCAGTTAATGTGAACGAACTACCGGGGCAAATAGAATCGCCGGCGGTAATGGAAGCCACTGGCGGTGGTGTAATAAATATTTCGACCTCATCAGTATCCTGACAACCTGCAGCATCAGTAACGATTAAAGTATATGTTGAATTTATAGTTGGTGAAGCGGTAGTTGTCGCGGTATTTAATGATGAAAGTGAAACAGGATTTGGATCAATCCATTCGTAGCTAACACCGCCGGCTCCAATTAATAAAACTGAAGAATCATTACAAATGGTTGCATCTAATCCGGCATCGGCAATTGGGGGTGCAGCAATTGATATAGACATTGTAGCCGTATCGTTACATCCATTGCAGCCATACGCAATTAATGTAACTGTGTAATTTCCTGATACCGGATAAATATAACAGGTATTAAAACTACTGCTTGTGTCATTAGTATTTGTCGGGTCGCCAAAATCCCAAAACACTGCGCATACTATGCTTGATGTAGAAGTATCAGCAATAAAACCAGTACAAGAACCCAGGCACATATCATTAACAGGTGGAACCGGTAAGGCAATAGGTGCCTGAGTAACATGAATTGTATCCCAAACAGTTGCAGTACAACCCGGAACAACCGATGTTATTGTCAACGAAACATAATAATCACCAAATACATTGTAGGTATGTGGTGGAGGATTAGTATCATTTGAAATTGGTGAACCATCACCAAAGTCCCATTCATAATTTGTGATGGTGCTGTATGGAATTCCGGCAATAGAATTTCCCCCGAATGACCAGGAGTTATTTGTAAAAGTTACCGTTCCATTCGAGCATAAATCATTGGTACTTGAAGTAAATTTTGCAATTGGTTTTATCAAAACTAAGGTATCAACAATTCGGGTGTAAGAACAAATTCCGGCACTGTCAGTTAAAACGACTGATGGTAAAAATATGCCTGTATCGGGCATGGAATATAAATGACAAATGGCAGAACCACCGGCAATTAAAGGCGATCCATCATCAAAATCCCATAAAAAACTTGCTGAGTTAGTTGGCGTTAAATCAAAACAAATTAATTGGTCAAGGCAGGCAGTATCAGGGGTAGCTTCAGGATTTGAATACGGTCCGCCAACATCAATATATGCTTGTTTAACAATTGTAGATGAACAACCTAGACAAGTATCAGTTGCAACTAAGGTTACATTAAAAGATCCTGCGAATGCATAAATATGAAATGGTTCAGAATAATTTGAAAAAGTACCATCGCCAAAACTCCAGTAATATTTTCCGCATCCATTTGGTACAGGAGGATTCAATAAAAAAGTAACCGCAAGCGGTGGGCATGTGGTCATAGTATCTGGTGTTCCATAAAAATCTACATCTACTTCTCCTACTACTATATAATTTAATAAAACAAGTGAATCAAAACATCCATTGATATCTGTTACATTTAACTGAACCGTATAAATTCCGGAGCTTAAATAAGTATGACAAGGCGCTGCAGCAACCGATGTTGTTCCATCACCAAAATTCCATAAATAAGTAAGGTTTATACCGGTTGAAATATTTATAAAACATGCAGGCGTACCTAAACAAATAGTTGGATCAGGAATATAAAAATCTGCTGTTGGAATTTGTGCAATGACATATGCCATTGTTGTATCAGTGACTACACATCCATATTGATCAGTTACACTCAATGCAACATTAAATGTTCCATTGGTATTATAAGTATGTGTTACCGTTGGACTAGGCGAATTTGGTGATGGCGATGAACCATCGCCAAAGTTAAAACTATATGACACCGGAAACGACACACAATTTGCTTGCGATGTATCTGTGAAATTGACAGTTAGCGGGGCACAACCTGTTAAACTATCACCCCAAAATTCAGGTTTTACACCCTGAACTGTTACAACAAAATTTACGAATGTGTCGCACCCATTAATTGCGGAAAGTTTAATCTCCACATTATAAATCCCGGGACCGGGCCAGGCAATTGCACTTGTTGACGGATGCCAAACCGGTGATGTACTATATAATGCAGGTAAGTAAGTATTATTATTACATGAATCATAAATCTTCCAGACATAGGTTGCCACTCCTAAACTGGTATTTGTAACAGCAGAGGTTTGTGGCCAACAGACTAGCGTATCAACTGTAATGTATGCTTGTATATCGCGCAGGAAAAATCCTACTCCGACCGAATCACAACATCCGGATGCTGTATTACAAATTTTCATTTGAGCTGTATGATAGGCGTTGGGGTTGGGCATTGGATAAGTAACCAACACTGAATCTATTGGGCCGGTAATTGAACTTGGATTACCTCCCGGAAAAGTCCAATAAAAAACATCTGCTCCAATTGAATTTGACCCATCAAACAACACAATGTTCGGGCTATCGCAATTTATATAATAGTTTAAAGTTGGAATTGGCGGCCATATGCAAACAGTATCTTCAATTTGTAAAGTATCGAAACAACCACAATTTTTTGAAATTAATGTTACTGTAAAACAACCGGTATCAGTATATGGCCATTCAGGATTTAAAGCAACAGATTGAGTAAATAATCCACTTTCAAAATTCCAACTCCACGAATGACAAGGCTTAAATCCGGGACCGCCAGGAACTCCATTGGAATCGGGTGTGCAATTAAAAAATGCAACAGGTAACGGTGCGCATTGATCCCATGGAACTGCTGTAAAACAAGGTTCAGTATGTTCTCCCACACAAATTGGTCCTCCCGGAAAAATATTCATAACAGAATCAGTACAACCCAGCCCGTTAATAATTTTTAGTTTAACATCATAGCACCCGACCGAATCAAAAGTAAAAGAAGGTGTTGCACCTAAATTTTGTGATACACAAGGCACACCTCCCTGCTGCTGAAAACACCATAAATACTGTGTTGGAGAACCGGTACTGCAGTTAGCATTAAAATTTAAAGATAATGGTGTGCAAAATTTTCCTTGTATTGGTAAATTGGTTATGGTATAGCACGCATCAATACAATCTATTTTAACTGTATCAGTTAAATAAATTGTTGAATCGCATCCACCTGCACCTGAAACAGTAAGTGTTATAGAGTATCGACCGCAGGCATTGTAAACAATATTACCCGGATTTTGTACATTAGATGAAGAGGGTGTTCCTCCAGGAAATTGCCAATTGTATGTCCATGCTCCAACATTCCCACAATACGCAACATTTACTGTTTGAGGATACGAACACGCAGGTACATTGCTTGTTAAATTGATGCAGGCAACAGGCTTTGGAAAAACATTGATAACCTGATCGGCAGTTACAATACACCCATTAACATTCGCAGTTAAATCAACGGTATAAGCACCGGGACAAGAAAAACAATAATTAACAGAAGGTGTAGCTTGAACAGCACTTGGTGTAGCACATGCAGTTGGTGCAATACTCCATGAATAAGTATTGGATATACCAGTGCTTACAGTAACGCATTCCCCAACGCATAATGAAGTATCATTTATGATAATTGATGTGGATGTATTGCCCACATTAATCATTGCAGGTACAGACTGTATAGTTGAACAGCCAAAAGCATCTGTTACTACACAAGTTACATCATAGGAACCGGTTGTATAATCAATGCTTATCGGACATGCTAAGTTTGATGTAGCAGGAGTTCCCCCCTGAAAAGTCCATGAATAAGAATATGGCGGGCTCCCTCCTGTAACAGGCGTAGCACAAAAATCAACTGATAAATTTGCAAGGCAAGTTGTTGTTGGTCCTAATGCGCTTATAAGAAATGAGGGAGGAGGTGTAATACATGCTGCATTTGCAACCGTAGTATCATCAGTACAGCCACGATTATTTGTAAGTAATAATGTGGTGCAAAAACATCCTGAATCTTCGGGATAAGTATAAACAGGATTTGGGCTTACAATCCCCGGCGCACCGTTACATACATCCCATTGAAAACTCATGGTACTTGCACCCGCACCTATTGAAGAACAGCTACTATTAAAGCTAAATGGTGTACCTGCACAGGCAGTAGGTGGGTTTACTGTAAAACACGCAGTAGGATTACAATAAATAGGAACTGTTTGTGTTTCGGTAAACAAGGGCGGCCCTCCGCCATTAATTACTAAGGTTACCTGTTGTAATGGATTACAGATTGGGAAATTTACAATACCCGGATTCTGTTGTGTAGAAGTTGATGGCACTGCACCTGGTCCAAAATTCCAAGCCCAACTGGTGGGAGGAGTTCCTGTTGTGGCATCACTGAATATTAAAGTTACACCTTCGCATTGCGGAGCACCGATCGGAAATACGGAATAAGTGAAATTTGCATTTTGAGCTTTTGCAAATTGATTGGTAAAAAGAAATATTAATATTATAAATAGTAAAAATTTCTTCATCAGCATTTATTTGAAATTTAAAAATACTTTAAGCATTCTTTTTTAAAAAATATAACTGATGCATTTTTCAACAGAAAGAAATTATGTATTACGCAATCAATTATTGGCGCAAGTTAGTTCATAAACACAACTTATGGAACAAGATTAACTTTCTTAATCTGTTATTTTTGTCGGAAATAAATTCATTATGTCGTTTGGCGTTTGCGGGCTTTCAATGGCTGCATTAAGAAATGAACCTTCTGATAAATCAGAAATGGTTTCGCAGCTATTGTTTGGCGAAGGATTTGAAATTTTAGACGCGCAAAACAAATGGACCAGGATTCAATTGCAATGGGATAATTATATTGGTTGGGTTGATAACAATAGCATTATACCCGCATCCTTTTCTGATATTGATGAAGAACAGAAGAATTTTTTTTACAGTAATGATTTTATTTCCACAGTTAATTCATTGTCGGGCATGCAATGCTTGACACTGGGTTCGCATTTGCCATTGCTTAAAAAAAATAAATTTAAATTAGGATTAGTTGATTTTTTATTCGAAGGGACCTCACTTAACTCATCATCTACTGAACACACTGAATCCAATATCGAACAAATCGCTTTAAAATATTTGAATGCTCCCTATTTATGGGGCGGCAGAAGTATTTGGGGAATTGATTGCAGTGGCTTTACACAAATGGTATTCAAAATGCTTGGCATAAAACTGCGTCGCGATGCCTATCAACAAGCTGATCAGGGTAACTTAGTAAATTTTGTTGATGAAGCTCACACCGGTGATCTGGCTTTTTTAAAAAATGAAGAAGGCAAAATAATTCATGTAGGCATAGTGCTGAATAAAAACAGAATAATTCATGCGTCAGGTAAAGTTCGCATTGACAATCTGGATCATTATGGAATTTATGACCAGCAAAAAAAATCTTACTCACATCAACTCCGTTTTATAAAAAGAATTTTGTGAAAAAAATACTGAACACCATTCAAATTCGTGAGGCTGAAAAATTTACAATAGAACATGAACCGATTTTCAGTATTGATTTAATGGAGCGTGCTGCTAAACAGTTTGTAAAATATTTCTACAAAAAATTTTCTACAAAAAATCTCGTAAAAATATTTTGTGGGCCCGGAAACAATGGTGGTGATGGTTTGGCAATAGCTCGTTTGCTTAATAAAAAAAAATATGCTGTACAGGTTTATATTTTGCAAAATGAAAGTTCATTTAGCGATAATTTTTTAACCAACGAACAAAAAATTATTTCTAAAGGCAAAGTGTCCTTGCATTATATTTCTGACAGTCAGTTCCCTCTTATTCAAACGAATGAAATAGTCATTGATGCACTGTTCGGTATCGGTTTAAATAAATTGTTAAGTGGATTAGCCGAAGCATTAGTAAAATATATTAACGAAAACAAAACAACAACGGTGGCGGTTGATATTCCTTCCGGCATGTTTGCCGACCAGCCAACAAACGGAACTGCTATTTGCGCTGATTTTACTTACACATTTGGATGTCCAAAAACCGGATTATTGCTCGCAGAGAATTATGAATATGTGGGTGATTGGAAATGTTTGGATATCGGATTTGATAAAACACACCTTTCTGAAATTGCAACTTCCCAATATATTATTCAGGAAAAGGATATCAGAAAAATGTTAATCCCCCGAAAAAAATTTGATCATAAAGGAAAATTTGGTCATGCACTTATTGTTGCCGGAAGTACCGGAAAAATAGGAGCTGCTTTACTTTGCTCCACTTCATGCTTAAAAAGTGGCGCCGGTTTAGTCACTGCACATATACCTGGCATAGGAAATAATATTTTACAAACCGGCCTTCCTGATGCGATGATTACTCTTGATGATCACCAAAATATTATTACACGAATACCGGTTTCAGCCAATACAACAACCATTGGTATTGGTTCCGGCCTTGGCATCGACGCACTTACCCAACAGGCCTTTGTAAACTTATTGAGCAGATTCAGGCGACCAATGGTCATTGATGCTGACGCAATAAATATTATATCGTTAAATAAAAACTGGTTGGAATATGTTCCAATCGGAAGCATAATAACACCGCATATTAAAGAATTTGAACGGCTATTTGGAAAATCGGCGAATTCATTTGAAAGGTTAAAAAAACAAACCGAAGTTTCAATAAATCAAAAAATTATAATTGTTTTAAAAGGAGCTTACACCAGCATAAGCACCCCTGATGGAAATGTTTATTTTAATCCAACAGGCAATCCTGGTATGGCCAAAGGAGGAAGCGGAGATGTACTTACCGGTATGATAACTGCATTTTTATCACAAGGATATACCGCACCTCAATCAGCTATACTGGGAGTATATTTGCACGGATTGGCAGGAAATCTTGCCTTAAAAAAAAGTACTGATTTCAATATCACTGCAAGCGATCAAATAAAATTTATACCCGGTGCATTTAATAAAATACTATCAACTCCTTAATATTTCTAAAAATTTTCTTTGGATAATTTTAATACTTGTTTGTTCCTGCGGAAGCTCCAGCAAAATACATTCATCCAGCACACCAACCATTTCACAGGAAAGAAAGCCGGTTGATAAAATTTCAACAAAAACAATTGTCATTAGTGAAAATGAGAGAGAAGGATCAACTCAGGTAATTTATAAAAATCAGAACCTGGTTGAATCAACATTATTTTCAAAATATGCCGAACTGATTGAAGTACCAGTATCAGAACTTACAAATGCTAAACTCTATAATTTTATAAATGAATGGTGGAATACACCTTATAAATATGCAGGTAATTCCAGAAACGGAATTGATTGCAGCGGCTTCTCGTGCCTTTTGTTAAAAACAGTTTATAACAAAGAAATAATTCGTGGATCGGCCGAAATGTTTAAAGTAACTGAGCGTGTAAAAAAGGAAGATCTGAAAGAAGGTGATTTGGTTTTTTTCAAAATCCGCAACGGACGAATATCGCATGTAGGTGTTTATCTTGCTAATAATAAATTTGTTCATGCCAGTGTAAAATATGGTGTAATTATCAGCAGCCTTGATCATGAATATTATAAAAAAGTGTTTGCGTCCGGCGGTCGATTAAAGGAATAATTTTAAAATAAAATTACTTTGTTTATTTTAATTCCGTAAATAATTTATCAGAATAAAATAAAAATTATTGCAGAATATAACAGGATATTCCCTGGCTTTCCAGCACAATACATTCACTCGAAGCGTCAATAGAATTTTTTGCCGTTACATTCGATGTGCTCACTACATTTCCATTTGAGTTTTCAATACACTTGCATACATAACTTTTCATACAGGATGTACATGATATTGCAACAAAAAACAATAGCATCAATAGTATTTTATGGTTTTTCTTTAACATAAATTTATCGAATTATACTATTTGAATTAATCGCAGAAAATTTCGGTAAATGTAATTTCAAAATAGTATCAGCAAAAATTTTAAACCCCTGATTGATACAAACCAATCAGGGGTTTAAAATTTACTTAACACAATTCCAATGTAATTTCAGAGTTACTTAT